>NZ_JBFUBH010000007.1:0-219060 GCF_056405855.1 Pararhizobium sp. P1_E7
GAAGCTGATGGCGGCGCTGGCGCTCGTCGTGGGCGCGCTGCGAAACCTCGAGGCGGTCCTGCGAAACCTCGAGGCGGTCACGCCGACGCTGAAGACACTCGCCGTCAAGCACACGCGTTACGGTGTCCGCGACGAACACTATGCCACCGTGGGCGTCGCTCTTCTCGAAACCCTGTCGCTGTTCTTCGGCGAGCGTTTCACGCCCGCATTGCGAAGCGCCTGGACAGGCGCCTACGCCACGGTCAGCGCAGTGATGATCGAGGCTGCCAATAAACAGCAGGAACTCAGCCCTTTGCCGACTGCGCCCTGACGAAATTGCTCAGCCTCCGCTGACATTCCCAGATCTACAAGCGGGCGCCGATAGGCGCGCCTGCCTTATCCGACACCACACCTGTGCGCCGGGAATCCGAGCCACCCATCAAGGAACCAACCAATGACGAACGTCTATACCGGCACCTCCTTAAACGACGTTTACGTCGGCAAAGAAAACGAACAAAACCAAATACATGGACTAGGCGGTAACGATTACCTGTACGGCGGCGATTTGTCTGACTCGATCAACGGCGGCGACGGCAATGATACGCTTGCAGGCAACGGTGGTGACGACGATATATCTGGCGGCGCGGGAGCCGACGTCCTGGACGGCGGCGCCGGAGCGGACATCCTTTACAGCGGATCGGGAAACGACGGTGTCTATGGTGGGGCGGGCGACGATATGATTTATCTCCACCAAGGGGTCGATGGTGACGTGAAAACGGCTAAAGGCGGGACTGGCGAGGATGGGTTCGTTCCCGGTGCTGGCACCGACGCCATTGATGGAGGATCGGGCCAGGACGTTGTCTACTATCAACAGATCGCCACATCCGAAATGACCATTAACCTGCAGAGCGGCCACGGGTTCGGTGGCATGGCGGAGGGCGATACCTACCGTTCGATCGAGGACGTATGGGGCGGCAAATTCAACGACACTTTGATCGGCAACGGCAACTACAACGAGCTCTTTGGCTGGGATGGGAACGACACGATTAGTGGTGGCGCGGGTGGTGATTATCTGGATGGAATGGACGGTATCGATACGCTCGACTATGGCACATCGGACGCTGGCGTAAAGGTCAATCTCGCCACCGGCAGCACCTTCGGTGGCGATGCGCAAGGTGACCAGTTCCTCAATTTCGAGAACCTCAAGGGCAGTGTTTATGCTGATACCCTGACTGGCGACAGCGGCAATAACACACTGTGGAGTAGTTCGGGTAACGATCTGATGCAGGGCGGTGCGGGTGCTGACGTTCTTGACGGCGGAGATGGCTCGGACACGGCCAGCTACAGCGCATCGGCTTCAGGTGTGCAGGTCGCTCTGGCATTAAATGTGGCCGGCACCGGAACCGGAGGTGACGCGGCGGGGGATATGCTCTACTCCGTCGAGAACCTGACCGGCTCCGCCTTTGGAGACAAGCTGACCGGCCATGCCGGTGCCAACGTACTTTCGGGCGGCGCGGGCAACGATATGCTCTCCGGCGGGGCGGGTGCCGACAAGCTTGATGGTGGGACGGGAGCCGATACCGCCTCCTATGCCGGTGCGACAGCGGGCGTGATCGCCAACCTTGCCAGTACATCCGCCAACACGGGTGATGCCAAAGGCGACGTCTATGTCTCGATCGAGAAGTTTTCGGGTTCCAGCTTCGCAGACACGCTGACCGGCGACAGCGGCGGCAACACCATTTTCGGTGATTCGGGCAACGATCTGATCCAGGGCGGTGCGGGTGCTGACATTCTTGACGGCGGAGATGGTTCGGACACGGCCAGCTACAGCGCATCGGCCTCAGGCGTGCAGGTCGCTCTTTCGTTAAACCTCTTCGGCACCGGAATTGGAGGTGACGCGGAGGGCGATTTGCTCCTCTCCATCGAGAACGTGACCGGCTCCGCCTTCGCCGACACGCTGACCGGCGACGCCGGCGTCAACGCACTTTCGGGCGGTGCGGGCAACGATCTGCTCTCTGGCGCAGCGGGTGCCGACACCCTGAAGGGCGGGACGGGCACCGACACAGCCTCCTATGCCGGTGCGACGGCGGGTGTAGCCGCCAACCTCACCAATGCCTCGACAAATACCGGCGACGCCAAGGGCGACAGCTATTCGTCGATCGAGAACCTGACGGGCACCAGCTTCGCCGATACGCTGACCGGAAACACCGGCGTCAATGTCCTGAACGGCGGCTTGGGCAAGGACATGCTGGCAGGCGGCCTGGGTGCGGACGATCTTTATGGCGGAACGGGCGCCGACACGTTCATCTTCAAGACGCTCTCGGACTCGACTGTCTCGTCGACCGGACGGGACACGATTTTCGATTTCAGCCATGCGCAGGGCGACAAGATCAGCCTGTCAGCCATCGACGCCAACACGGCGACAACCGGCGACCAGAGCTTCCTCTTCAAGGGAACGGCGGCCTTMAGCGGCGCTAAGGGCGAACTGCGCTACGACAAGCAGGCAAGCGACACCTACGTTTACGGCGATGTCAACGGCGACAAGAAAGCCGACTTCGCCATTCATCTCGACGATGCGGTGACTTTCGTGGCGAGCGACTTCCTGCTGTAGCAATTCGTCCATCAACCTGACGGCGATCCGACTATGCAAGGTCCATTTTGAATGGACCGGACGCTGTCTGCCCCGAACAAACGGTAGATCGCCCGTCTACGGCACGTCGAACGCCGGCTTGCACGGATGGCACCGGGATTTCGGTGTGCGATTGCCAAGCGCGCGATCGCCACCCGGGTCGGCACTCAGTGGCAGTGGGTGTAATCCCCTGCGTTCTCAACAAGGTTCGCGGCCCGCCCATAGGGTCGGGTCGCTTTCCTTGGTGCAGGCATGACTGTCAGAGAAGTGACGAAAATACTGCCCCGCGACGGTCCTCACTCTGACGGCTGCCCAACGCTTGTTTCCGACCATGCAACGTTTTTGGTCCGGAGCGGGAAAACCGTCGAATTCTTCCATAGACTGAGGGTGACTTTTCATCATGTCGAGGGCGACGTTGCCCGCGTCACCCATGATGACGTCTCGATGGGCCGGAGCGATTAAGCAATATATCCGGAAAGCGAGAGTGTGGACTATGGATTGATTTCGAACTACATATTCCATCTACTTCCGTTTTGGAGGCGATATTTCAAATATTGAAGTATATTGTGTCGATGATTGTTTGGTGGGTGGGCCGCATGTTCGTATATTCAGATGAGAACTTGGAGGTGATTCATCGCGCAGGGTCATCTCCCTATCTTCTCATCACCTTTAATGAGATGGAAATGAAGGCGAACGGCAGCCGCTTCTGGGGGCAGCGGTTCTGCGAAAAAGCTGACATTTCGGCGCTTGGCTTCATCAGCCGACGGCCAAACTGGTTTCCGGCGGCGAGCGTCGTCAAGGCTGTCGAGGCGGCCGCGCCCATTCTTCGCACAGCACCGGAGCGGATCCTCTACGGGCACTCGCAAGGCGGCTACGCGGCGTTGCGCTACCGCAGGCGCTTCAACGCTACCGTTGCCATCGCCTTTTGCCCGCAAGTCTCGATAGATCCAAAGGCCGTTCCTTTCGACAGAAGGTTCGCACGCCATTTCTCGCCCGACCTCCACGCCGGCATGGGGATCGCGCCCGATCACGCCGCTGGCCGTGCCTATCTCTTCTTCGATCCGTTCCACGCCGTCGACCACCGGCACGCTGTGCAAATAGCGACGCTGCAGGAGAGGACACATCTTGTGCCGGTCCACATGACCGGCCATGGCACGGTTCGGGCTTTCGCTGGGACGGCGCGCGCGCTGTCGTTGATCGAAGCCTGCCGCGGGGACGATCTTGCGGGTCTGCGCGCTTTGACCCGCGCAGCGCGCGTGACGGCACCGATGCGCCCCTATCAGATTGCTGTGACGGCGAGCGCCCGCCATCCTGCCTGGGCCGATCGATTTGATGCGCGCTTCGGCTCGGCTTTCTCTGCGGTCGAGAAAGCAAACTTCCTCTACCATCGGGCCAACCGCCACATTCGCGACGGTGAGCTCGTGACGGCGCGGACCATGCTTGCCGATGCCATGACGATTCAGCCTGAAAATGCCGGTTTCGCCCGCCGGATAGCGGAACTGGACGGCCGTATCGCGCGCAGCCGCAGCGCGGTTGGCGTGACGCTTTCGTGATCCGAATGCTGCCGAGCCTACTCGACAAGATACCTTCCTGAAGAGGGCAGGCCCGCCTCGGGTCGATGCGGTTCTCCCGAAGCCAGGCATTGGTTGTGAGGAAAAGACAAGCAAAACAAATGCAAAGGCCTGAAGCAGATCCCCTCCAGCGATCTGCTTCAGATGCATTGCTCAGGCGACCGCGCGCCGTGCGGCGACGAGGGTTTCGATCTCCATGGTGACGTGGGCGCCGAGGTCGGCGCGGGCCATTGCCATGTGCAAGTTGGCACTCACGAAGCCCGCGGGCGAGCCGCAATCGAAGGTGCGGCCGCGGAACTCGAACGGCCTGATCGTCTGCCTGTCCATAAGCGCGATCATGGCGTCGGTCAGCTGAATTTCGCCGCCGGCGCCGGGAGACTGGTTCTCCAGCAAATCGAAGATCTCTGGCCGCAGGATGTATCGTCCGGAAATGAACAGGTTGCTCGGCGCCGTGCCCGGCGCCGGCTTTTCCACGAGACCCGTCACAAGCGGACCGTCACCCGTCGGCTTCAGGGACACGATGCCGAATTTGTGGGCCTCCTCGGGCGCGCATCTTTCCACGGCGACAATGTTACCGCCGTGACGGTCATGAAGGTCCATCATAGATTTGAGGCACGGTTCCTCGTCGACCATCAGCATGTCGGGGAGCAGGACGGCAAAGGGTTCGTCTCCGATGATCTGACGCGCCGTCGATACCGCGTGCCCCAGGCCGCGCGCCTGTTGCTGGCGCACGAAGGAAATGCTTCCGGTCGCCGGCGTGTGCCGCGCCATCTGGTCGGCCAGGCCGTGCTTGCCGGCGTTGCGCAGGCAGACATCGATTTCGAAAGCGTGGTCGAAGTAGTCTTCGATCGCACCCTTCATGCGCCCGGTGACGATGACGACGTGCTCTATGCCAGAGGCGAAGGCCTCCGCGACGATGTAGTCGATGATTGGCCGATCGACGACGGGCAGCAATTCCTTGGGAACGCTTTTGGTTGCCGGCAGCATCCGTGTTCCAAAACCGGCGGCGGGGATGATGGCCTTGCGGACTTTCTTGTGCATTGTAGGTAGCCTCCAGTTCATACGACCTTGCGAACGGTCTTTCTCAAGGGTTTGGTTGCATCGATCGTCGCTTGGTCGAAGCCGTTTCAGCGTTCTTCAAGACGAGCGTCGTCAAAGCGAGTGCGAAAGAAGCACAGGGCTCTCGGCCATGGCGGCATCGAGTTTCCGCCGCAGCAGTGCGCGGTAGAGCTTGACGTGTTCGCGTGCGCTGCCGAGGTGGTCGGCGGGTTGTCGCATGGAAGCGCGCAGCCGATCCCAGATGTGGCTATCGCCCAATGCCTCGACGATACGGTCGGCGAGATCCTGGCTGCTGCCTGCGCGGAAGTGCAGGCCGTCCTTGCCCTCACGCACCTTCTCAGCCATCCCGCCAATATCGGAGCAGATCATCGGCCTGCCATGGAGCAGGGCCTCCTGGATTACGACGGGCGAATTTTCCCACCAGACGGACGGCAGAACCACCCAGTCGACCGAACGCATCAGGCGCGGCACGTCCGCGTTCTGGTATGCGCCGTAGAAGCGGACGCGGGGGCCGGCGTCTGCGATGAGCTTCTTCATCCGCTCCTGGAATTCGACCGGCTGTCGCTCGAGGTTGCCGCCGAAGATCATCAGGCAGGAGTCTTCGCCCCATATCTCCTTCGGGATGCGCGAAACGGCGTCGATCAGGACGTCGACCCCCTTGAACGGCGTCATCTGCCMGAAATAGGCAAAGCGGTTGCGGCGGGGGTTGGCGCCTTGCAACGCGCGCGCGGGGGCAGCCGCTTCCACGGCGATCCCGTTTTCGATCACGCAGAGCTTGCTCTTTTCGATGCCCCATGCGGCGTAGCGCTCCGCCAGAAACCGGCTGGGGGAGACGAATGCGTCGGCAAGGCCCAGCATCCCGCGCGCAAGCAGCTCCCGCTTCAAGAAGCGGGAGACGGGGATGTCGGGAAAGCAGCCGTGGCAGGCGACAGGGGATGCTGTTTCGCAGAGCTGGCCGGAAGGCCGTTTCACCATCTGCCCGTGGTTGTGGCAGATCGACAGGTATTCGTGGAACGTGACGAGTATGGCCGCGTGCGGAAATGCTTCTCTCAGGGCGTAGAGCGCTTCGAGACCGATGCCGAGAACATGGTGGAAATGCACGACATGAGGCCTGAGATCGCGTGCGAAACGCAACAGGTCCCGGCTGATCGCCTGCGTATCGCCGTTGGACAAAAAGAAATGATCGTAGTCGTCCGTGTGGAACAGTAGTTCATCTTCGGCAAGGCGAAGGCTCATCAGCGCGGACGCGGCGTGCCGCGGGACTGGATGGCCGACCCGAGCCAGGTAAACCGATTCCACGTTCGGCAATGCCTTCAGGCCGCGATGCAGGTTGTGAGATGCGATTTCAGCCCCGCCGAGGGAGATTGTCGGGTGCGCATGCGAGACGACAAGGACGCGAAGCTTCTCGTTCATGCGAGCCTCTTTTCCAGCTGTTTTTCAACGGCGAGGACCGGCGACCATTGGCTCTTGAAGATCTTTCGATCGATCTTTTCCACCAGAGCGGCGATTGCCGGGCTATCGCCGTCGCGTGTGTCGTCGCAGCCCCACATCTGCACCGATGGCAGCAAATAGGAATCGATGCCGGACCGGTTGAGACGGAGGCCGAGATCCAGGCCTTTTTCATGGGCGCCCAGATAGCCGCCGGAAAAGCCACCCACGCGTGCCAGAGCGTCGCGGGGCATGATGCAGCACTCGAGCGAGGCGGCCGCGATACGGGTCAGCTGCATGTCGATGACCGCTTTGAGCGGATATCCGGCATAGCGGCCGACAACGGGTTGGTCGCCGTTGTCGTCATCGATCCAGCTTCCCGCCCAGCGAACGGAATGGTCCTCGTAAACTTGGACGGGCGAGACGATGCTTCCTTTCAGGGTCGCGGTTGTGGCCACGAGTTTGCCGTACCAGCCTGTGCCGTGCGGGATCAGCGAGGCGGAGAGCGACACGACCGTTTCACAGGAGAGTGCTTGCGTGCCGGCTTCAAGCAAGTCGTAGACGTCGCCTGTTCCCTTAGCCGATACCAGCCTGACCGAAAGGCGATAGAACCGCGCGAGTTCGCCCAGGCGGGTGGCCTGCCTGCGAAAGCGCTCCGCAGGCATGGCGATCACGATCGGCACGCGCCGGGTTTCCGGGTCAAGCGCGAGCAAGGCCATGAGCGGGGCGATGTCCTCCTCGCTTTCTCCGGCGCCGATGACGATCGGCGGGCTGTTTTCCTCATCGAAAGATCCGGCATCCAGGACGGTGTCGATGATCGGCGCCGACCTTCCTGATCGTCTGAGAAACGGGATAAGTTGTGTGTCGACGATTGCCGGCAGCGCACAGTTTGCGGGATCGATGGAGCCGATCTGGCGCAATGTCGCCGAACGCGCCGAAGCCCGCGTTGGTTTCACCGGCAAAAACGCACGGCGCAAATCGCGCAGCGTCAGCTCGAAGTAGAGGGGCGCATCAGGATCTTCACTCGGCAATTGGGCCTGGGCGATGAAGCCATGCGTATGTTGTTCGCCCCGAAGGCCCGGGGTGAAGGGCTGCTGCTCGTTGAAGCTGTCAGTGACATCGGGGCGATCGAAACGCGTCCAGCATTCGTCGAGGCGAGTCGCGGCATTGCCTCGGCGCAATCTCACCGTGGCGACGTGGCCGTCGGGGTCGTAAAGCCAACCGGAGGCGAGGAGATTTCCTCTATCGGCCTCGAATGTGTTGTCTATTCCCATCCGGACGGGATACGGCAGGCTGGAGACGGTTTCCTTGCCCTCAAAGCTGTTGGCGGCTGCTCGCAGGGACAGGAGCACGTCCGGAGAGCCTTGGGTCCGCAACAGGATCGAGCGGATATGTTCGGGCGTTTCCAGCGGGCCGGCGATGCGCTTTCGGGGGTGGACCGCAATGTGCCGCCAACCGGCGCGCGCCCGAAAGACCAGACCTTCGATGTCGAGAGCGCGGGCAGCCTGATTGACTTCGAGAAGGCCGACAAAACCGGRGGCGCTGTCGGGAGCGTCCGGGCGAGGAAAGACTGCGATGCCACACTCCGCGACCACCGGTGTCGTGTTCCCGATCGCGCACATCCGGCAAGGCCCAGGCGCCATGCCGCGGCTCCAGCCTTGCAGGAACGTCACGCCATCATGGCTTTCACCGATCAACTCGACGAAACCATCGCTTGCCTGGGTTGCTTGTAAGAGAGCGATGATGGTCACAAGTCTGTGGCGGCTGAGATTGCCGGCCATCAGACTGTCCACGAGCCGGTCGATAACGGCGGCCGACTGAGATCCAGCGGATTCGAGCACAAGCGCTGCTGCTTCCTCAGCGGAGGCAGGCCGGGGCGCGAAGACAAAGTGCGCGCCCGTCTCCTCTTCTCCGAACCGGATCGTGGCCATGGCCAGGTCCGTGTCCTCCGTTACCAGGAGGGCGGCAAAGCCGTGCCTCGCCCGTGGTGAGGGTGCGGCCAGCCGCCATTCCGAGACAAACACGCTTCGGGTGACTGTTTGATCGTCGCCGACCGTAACGGCTACGTTGCCGGCCGGGACACGGCCGAGGCCGATGATCAGCAAGGTTGTCTCATCGACGCGGCAGCCGATAACCCTTCCGGAGCGCATTGCCCTGCTCGCCGCATGCTTGCCTGGCGTGGGGCTCGTAACCGCCGGGGATCGTTCTTTAACCAGCACGCCTTACCCTCCCTGGATCAGATCTTGGCCATCAGCGCAAGGCTGGCGCCTGTGACAAATCCCACAAGAACGAACAGCAGCAGCAGCAGGGGCTTCAACTCGCCGTTCGCACGCTTGCGCAACGTATTCAGGTTCTTCTCCATTCCTGCCACGACCCCATCCATCCGCATAAGGTGGACATCGAGATCATTCAGCCGCTGGCTGATATCCACCCTGAGGCTTTCGACGGCGTGGCTGATATCGGATAGGCCGGTGGTTTCGGCCTTGTCGGAATCGATTTCCGATGGCCGCTGCAATGAGCGCTGGGAGACCTGCAACTGTCGCTGTGCCGCCATCAGCACGTCGAGCTTATCGAGCACTTTGGCCAGCGGCGCGGCGATAAGGGCTTCGGCCGCTTGCTCGTCTGGCTGGGGCACGCGCAAGGCCTGCTCTGAACCGCTTTCATTTCGCGCCACGACGACGATATCGTTCGTTCGCGAGTGGATGGGGTCGGGTAGTGCGATTTCAAATGCGTGCTTGCCGTCGCCGATGCCGTTGCGTCGAAGGTCGGGACGATTGCGATCGGCAACGGCCTCCGCAATCACCTTGCCATCGAGCAGGACGCGGATGGTCAGCCGTTGATCCGGCGCCATCGGGTCGAATGCCCAGCCGAAAATCCTGCCCATATCGATGGCATCCACCCGGCCGTTCATCGGCTTGGCGTTGTCCTGTTCGGATGCGGCATCCGGTCGTTCAGCGGGATTGGCCATGGGGTCTCCTATGCCTGAACCTGCGTCGTTTCGATCCGCTTGAGGTAGCGGCGGGCGGTCGTGTCGATGTCGTCGGGCTTGCGCGCGTTTTCGGAGAACCGGCGTAGCAGGTTCGGTTCTTCCAATATGTTCCGCATCGTCGCGGCGAGTGCTCGGGCATCGTTGGGTGGAACGGTCAGGCCGTTGACGCCGTGCTCGATCATTTCGGCCATGCCCCCGATGTTGCTGGCGATGACCGGACGGCCCTGAGCCTGGGCTTCCTGAATGACCAAGGGTGCGTTCTCCCACCAGACGGACGGAACGATGGTGCAATCGACCGCGGCCACCAGATCGCCGATGTCTTCGCGTCGATAGGGGCCTCGGGACTGCACCGATGCCGACGTTTCGGCAAAGCGCCGATCGATCTCGTCGACGAAGGCGCTACTCTGGAAGGGCGCGCCGCCATGGACGCGGAGTTCGAAATCAAGACCGTCGGCCAGAAGCTGTCGCGCGGCGTCGAGCAACACGGTTATCCCTTTCCAGGGGTTGAGATTTCCGAAATATCCGAAGACCGGCCGCCCGCCCTCGAGCAGCTCTCTTCGAACGCCGGTATTTCGGGTGGGGATGCCATTGGGAATGACGCTGATCTTATCCGCATCCAGTCCCCACTGCACGAAACGCTCCCGTAAGAAAGCGCTTGGCGAGACGAAGTGGTCGACCGTGCTCAGCAGGGCCTTCAGGTGAACTTCGCGCAAGGCAAATCGATCGAGCGGAATGTCCTTGAAGCAGCCATGGCAGCGGTCCGGGCTGGCCTGGTGACAAAGTTCCTTGCTGCCGGTGCGCACCATCAGGCCGTCATGATGGCAGATCGGGTAGTAGTCATGCAGTGTCATGACAATCTGGCAGTGGGGCAGGGTGCGCCGGACAATGTGCGGGAACTCGGCGCCGAGCAGCAGGAGATGGTGGAGGTGAACCACATCCGGCCGGAAATCGCGCAGCAGTTCCGTTATATCAGGCACGATGCCATAGAGGTCGATCTGGCTCATGAAGAAGCGGTCGAAGTGTCCGGACCACAGCAGGACTTCGTCTCCCGCCGGGCCGATGCTCTGAAAGCTGGTGCCCGGCCTCGCCTCGCGATGGATCTGGTTCGTGGCACCGAGAAACAGGGCTTCGTGCCCCTCGCGCTGGTAGGCGCGAAACAGGTCGTGAGCGAATATCTCCGTCCCACCCGGATGAAGGGACGGATGGTTATGGGCGGCCACCAGAATGCGCTTGCTCATCGACCGCTTCCCCGGCGCTTCGCCACGATGAAGTCCTGATGGTGACTGGCTTTGGTGCCGCGCCAATGGCCAAGCGATTTCAGGGAGACGGAGAGGCCGGCGCGTTCGAGCGCCCTCTCCAGAAAGCCGTCTTCGAAGCCGATTGCGGCAAGCCGTGGCTGGTTGGGGACGAACCAGCATGGGCTTTCGCCATAGCGTTGGAAAGCGAGACGCGGATCGCGCCGCCCGTTCTCGTTGGCCGCCGCGATCCGGTCCACCACGAACGCGGTCATGAAGAGGCGTCCGCCGGGTGACAGGACCCTGCGGACTTCAGCGAGGTAGGCAAGGACTTCCACGGGCGGCAGATGGGTGACCACGGACGTCATGATGACGAAGTCGAAGTGATGGTCCGGAAAGGGCAGCGCCAAGGCCTTGCCGCTGATCTTGCCGCCCGGATTGTACAGCTCGTGTGCGATGTCCAGTCGTTGGAAGGCGAAATTGGGGTAGACAGGCGTGATCGCATGCTGGCACCAGCCAATGCCGTCCTCGACCGGATCGATGCCATCGTAGCGGCTCGTTTGCGGATCGAGATACTGGGTGAGCGGCACGGCCATCCGGCCGATACCGCAACCGATGTCAAGCACGCGGCTGTCTTCGCGCAGGCCGCCGATGCGGATGAAATAGCCGAGAAACTCCGCTCCTATCGCGCGGAAATCTCCGTCTCCCACAAAGACGTTGGTGCTCTCCGGTTGCGGCAGAAAACGATTGCCCCGGACGGATTCGATGAGCCAACGAACACGGTCCTCGTCGATCAGCCGGGCCGGCGCGGAGGGTTGCAGAAGTGCTGCTTGCATCACGCTGCGCTTCTTTCCCGGATTCCCGCGCCGGTGGAGCGATGCGGGTCTTGGCCGGATTGGTTCGCCATCAGTTCGCTGATATCGTCCTCCCAGCGCTGCGTGTGCAGCCATGAATTGTACTGGCTGGCAACGCCGCGCATGTAGTCCTGGCTGCGGCGGATCGACCGGCGTTCGAAGTGATAAAGGCATGCCGCCGGTTCATAGGCTATCTGCAGCCCGAGGCGGCGGATCTTGAGACAGAGATCGCTGTCTTCGTAGTCGCCGATCACGTAATCGTCGGTGAAGCCGCCAACGCGCTCGTAGGTCTCTCTGCGAGCCACCAGGCAGGCGCCGGTGACGCCAGGTACATCGCGGGTATGCTGCGCCGGCCTGTAGTCGCCGGGCATGCCCTTGTGGAAATGATGGTTCAGCCAGATCCCGCGCTGGTCGCGGCCGAAGTACAGCCCGGCATGCTGCAGCGATCCGTCTTCGAAGATCAGTTTCGGGCCGATGGCGCCCAGGGTACTGTTTTCCAGCAGCGCGCCCGACAGGACTTGAAGCCAGCCGGGCGTGCAGGGCACGACATCCGAATTGAGCATCACAAGGATAGAGCCGCGTGCAAAACGTGCGCCGGCATTGCAGGCACGCGCATAGCCGCCGTTGCGGTTCATAACCACCAACTTCATCGGCAGCCCGTGCAGAAGATGCAGGCCGCCCAGCAGGTGCTCCGTCTCATCCTGGATTTCCGGTGAATCAAGGACGTAGATGATCTCCGCGTTGGCCGCGAGCCACGGGTCCGTGGCCATCCCCGACAATTGGAAACGCAGGAAATCGAGCACCTTGTAGAGGGGCACGACAATCGAAACGAGCGGCGCGCTTTCGGTCAGGCTGTAATCCTTTGTGCAGTCGACCTCTATCGTCTTGCCCAATCTCCGCTCGATGTCCTGCAGGGCGGGGGCAAGGATCGTGCGGAAGGCGCCGTCGACCGCATGCTGCGGCGGCACGGCGCGCAGGACATGGTTTCGTTGGGTTGCGGGCTCGAAAGGCTGCGGCTTCGGTATCAGCGGCCTGACCGCTCCCGAGGCGAGGCGCATCTGAAATCGCGGTTGCAGCAGCGGTCCGGGGGATTCCGTTAGCGGAATCCAGGCAATAAAACCGGTCACATCGGTCTTGCTCTTCTCGTCCTTGCCTTGCGCCCATGCCGGAAATTCGTAGCTGTTCCCGTCGAGCGGCACCGCTGTGCCGTCCTCTTTGACGTAGTCGATGCCGGCGAACCCGGACGACGGCGCATGGAACCAGCCGCCGGCCAGCAGACCGCCGTCGAGCGCCAGAGCGAGATCGATCTCCCCGGACGGGTGCATCGACGACTTGGCGATCCGGCTTGCCGCCAGCGGGGCGCGCGTTTGAAGATCGATCGCCATGGCGGCGCCGCCGTCCGGCAAGGTGGCGAGCCGACGGACAATCATTTCGCGCAGCTCCACAGCCTCGCTGTTCTTGCCCCACCAATTCTGGAGGCTGGCATGGCGAGGCTTGCTATCGGCAAGCTGGCGAATGGCGACGCCATTCCTGCTGAGGAGGACGATGAGAAACGGAGGGGAGGGCGCCTCCGCGATGAAATGGCAGGATTGCAAGCCGTTTTTCGCGCTTCGCCCGAGGATGTGGCTTACGGCCATGCGCGTGATCGACGTTGCACCGATCGCATAGATCGCCGTGATGTCGCCCAGATCGGGATTGATCGCTGTCTCGATGAGATGGCGCCCCTGCGCGATCTGGCAGACGATGCTGGCGGCTTGCGGTTCGGGCACGAGCGCATGAAGGGCGTCTTCGACCACCATGTTGAAAAGATGGTCGCCGGCGATGCGGAAGGCGCTTCGCCATACGGTCAGCAGGTTGTTGATGAACTTGATGCGGGCATCCGGTGCAAGATCCGCGAAAAGGGCCTCGACATCGAGGGGGGCAAGCATGCGCGCCGGCTGCATGACGACGGTTTCGGCGGTGCCGCCGTGTTCCGTGCAGATATCGATGGTCACGGGCTGTTTTTCGGGCCTCATCGCCCAGAACATGCGTTGCCCTCCGTCGCCAAGCGGCAGCATCATGCTGACGAGCGGTATCGGCGACTGCTCCATAGACAACAGGCACCGTGTGCTGGCGGGAAGGGTTGGGGGAAGATCCCAGATGAGAACGGCCAGCTCCTTGCCGAGCCGAAAGATCTTTGCGTTCCTGAAAACGCTGGTGGCGCCTATCTTTTCGTCGAACGTCACACGCGGCCCCTCTGGATCGGAAGAGCACGCCCCACGGGAGGAAGCAGGGCGCGCAAAGCTCAGGTTCAGTGAACGGTGAAGTAGTTTTCGGGATTGGCATGGATGTCGTCGGCATCGACGTTGACCAAGGTGAGCGTATCGCCATGGCCGAGATCCACGACGACATTGCCGCCGACCTGCGTGATGCGCGAGGCCAGGTCTTCGGGCGAAGACACATCCAGGCCATTGATATGCTTGGAAATCTGCAAAAGATCCTCGCCTGCGGCAAAGTCAAGAATGACGTCATTCCCGCCGCCGCCATTGAAGACGAAGATGTCATGGCCGGCGCCGCCCGCCAGGACGTCGTTGCCAGCACCACCGTCGATGATGTCTCCACCGTCGCCGCCGTACAGTATGTCGCTGCCCTTGCCGCCCGACAGGAGGTCGCTTCCGTGTCCGCCGAACAGGATGTCATTGCCCTTGTCGCCGTACAGGAGGTCATCACCCCAGCCGCCGTTGAGGGTGTCGTCACCGTTTTCACCATTCAGCAAGTCGCTGCCCTCGCCGCCGAACAGGGCATCGTTTCCCTTTCCGCCGAACAGCAGGTCGTCACCGTCATCACCGAACACGACGTCGTGCCCGTTGCCGCCGCTCACGAAATCATCGCCCCCATGGGCACGAATGAAGTCGTTGAAGCGGGAGCCGAACAGCGCGTCGTCGTATGCTCCACCTTCTAATGTGGCCATCTGCCTCTCCTCTTTGGATTGATATGTTCGCGTTGTCGGCGCTGCGTGCGACGATTTCGCGCTTGGAATGTGCATTGCAATATAAAACAACGCAAGTATCTAAATGAGATAAAATGCTCAATATTGAGAAATAAATTTCCCCATTTGAGTCTTAATGGTACATTATTTCGGCAATGGCAGCTTTTATGAAGTAAAATTCACCTATTTTACTTTGAAATAACTTCAAAAATTGAAACAATTTACACGCGGATTTTCTCTATTTCGTTTCCGCGTGCTAGTCTTCCCTGAAGGCGCGATTGAAACTCTCGACGGCGGGAGAGGTAAGGTATTCGATCGCAAGGCGTGACTTGTGGACAATCAGCACCTCCGCGGGCATGCCGGGATAGAGGCTGACATCGGGGTTTGCCTTGAGCGAGGCCGCGTCGATTTTGGCGCGCGCGACGAAGAACGCGGCGTTTGACTTTTCATCGACCGACTGGTCTGCGGCGACATAGGTGATGGCGCCTTCCATTGGCAGGCGGGAACGCTGATTGTAGGCCGTCAACCGAATCTGTGTCTGGGAGCCCACGGCGATGCTGTCGATGTCACGAGGATTGACGCGCATCTCGATCAGCAGGGGCTCATTTTCCGGAACGATCTCGAGCAGCGCCTGGCCGGGCGTGACCGCGCTGCCAGGGGTGCGCAGCCAGATGTTGCTGATGATACCGTCCTGCGGGGAGCGGATCTCAAGGCGCCGCAGCACATCCTTGGAGGCGGTGATCTGCTCTTCGACATCGGCGAGCTCGACGCGTGTCGTCGTGATCTCGCCGGCAATCGTCGACTGAAACTCGCTTTCGATACCGATCAGTCCGAGTTTCGCGCCCGCTCCGGCTTTTTCTGCCCGGGCCTTGTCGCCGACGAGTTCGCTCCGTTCCCGCGCATGCCCGCTGAGCCGGGACTCAATCTCGATGAGTTGGGTTCGCGATAGGGCACCTTTTTTTACCAACATTGCGATCGCCGTGCGCTGCTCGTCGATAAGGTCGATTTGCTGGTCCGTCGCCTGGATCTGGATGGCGAGTGACTTCGCTTGTTCGAGGTACTCCTCGATGGTTTTTTTCTGGACCTCGTTGCGCCCCGCCTGGGTCTCGCGCCGCTTTTCGAAAAACATCGTCTCCGCCGTGACGGCGTCGTCGATCGCGGCGTCCCGGGCGTTGTCGAAATCGGGTGGAAAGCTGATCCGGGGCGCGTCGGTCTGCTCGGCCTTCAGTCGCGCCAGTTTCGCGATTAGCCCAATGCGCCGGATTTGGAGCGACCGCAGGCTGGAACGGGCTCGCGTATCCTCCAGCTCGATCAGGGGCTGCCCGGCAGAAACCTTGTCGCCCTCCTGAACGAGCAGCCGGCTCATCACACCACCTTCAAAATGGCTGATGGTCTTTCTCTTCGAATCGACAATGACCGTGCCGCTGGCGACCGTCGCGCTGCTGAGTTCGGTTGAAAACGCCCAGGCAAAAAATCCACCGAAGGACACCAGGATCGTGGCGACGCCGGCGATGACAAGGCGGCGGAGCGGCGAGCGGCTATCAAGGTGTTCGAATTCCAAGTCCGGGGGGCTGACATTCAGCGACACCGGCCGAAGCAATGGCAGGCGACGCTCGGAAAGGTCGGGGCGGACCGCAAGAGGCTTCTTCTCCGTCATATCGCGGCCACCTCGCGGCGTGCTTCGCCCGGCTTTGTGGCCGGAATCACGTCCGCTCGCGGCCCGAACTGTGTGACGCGGCCGTTTTCGAGCACGAGCAGCTTGTCGGCGACCTGCATGATGGCTGGCCTGTGAGCGATTATGATGACGATGGCGCCGTCGCTGCGCGCGTGCTGGATCGCGCGGATGAGGGCCTGCTCGCCAATCGCGTCCAGGTTTGCGTTCGGCTCGTCGAGCACGATGAGACGAGGGCTGTTGTAGAGGCAGCGCGCCAACGCTATGCGCTGCCGCTGACCTCCGGAAAGGGTCAGGTGTCCGTCGCCGACGGGCGTGTCGTAGCCGAGTTGCAGGCGTCCGATCATGTCGTGGATGTCGGCCAGTCGCGCCGCCTCCAGCACTTTGTATGGATCGCATTCGGCCATTCGCCCAATGTTTTCTCGAATCGTGCCTTCCAAAAGCGATACGGATTGCGGCAGATACCCGACCACTTGGCCGAACGAGCTGCGCTCCCAGAGATAGGTGTTGTTGCCGTCGAGGAAGACGCCGCCGGACGTGGGCCGCAAGATTCCGACCAGCAGGCGCGCGAGGGTCGATTTGCCTGCCGCGGAGGGACCGACCACGCCCAGAACCTCGCCCGGAGAGAGGGAGAAAGAAATGCCCTTGATGATCGGCACATCCAGTCCCGGGGCTGCGTAGACCAGCTTGTCGACCACGATGTCGCCCGAGGAATGCGGCGTGGGCATCGTTTGGCGGATCGCAAGGTCCGCCTTGAGAGTGGCCTCAAGGCGACGCCAGCCCGCGATCGCCAGAACCCACTGCCGCCAATTGTCGATGATCGAATCGAAGGGTATCAGGAGGCGTCCGACAAGAATGCTCGATGCCATCATCGCGCCGGGCGTGATTGCCTGCTCCAGCACGAGAAATGCTCCGGCTGCCAGGGTGACGATCTGGATGGAATAGCGCAGGCTACGGGTGATGGACGACATCGCCTTGCTCCTGCTCCCACTCGTTTCAAAGCCGTTGAGGGCCTGCATTTGCAGGGCCCGCCAACGATTCGCCAGGGCCGGCAGCATACCCATCGCCTCGATAGCCTCGGCATGGCGCAGCGATGCGCCAATCTTGGACACGGCCTCGATATTTGTCTGGTTCGCTTCCTTGGTGAGTTGGCGTGTCAACATGTCCGTAACCAGGCCGCCGCAAAGAAGCAGCGCTGCGGAGACCGCTCCAATGACGCCGAAAAGCGGATGCAGGACGAAAAGGGCGCCGAGGAAGATCGGTGACCAGGCCGCGTCGAGGGGGGCGGTCACCGCTGACGAGGTCAGGAAGCTTCGCAATTCTGCGATGTCGCGAAGCGACTGGGTCGCGCGCGACAGGCCCTGGTCGACCGAGGCCTGAACGGCGGCGGCCAGGACCGGCATGTTTAAACGGCGCACGAGCGCGCCACCGATGGCTTGGAAAGACAGGGCGCGGATGAATTCCAGAACTCCGAGCACCATAAGGGCGCCGATCGCCAAAATGGTGAGCATGACGAGCGTGTCCATGCTCTGACTATTGAGCACCCTGTCATGAACTTGCAGCATAAACAGAGGCATCGTGAGCTGTAGCAAATTGAGACAAACGCTAAGCGCCGCCGCAAATAGCAACCCGGACAAAAATACACGCTTCGCTTGCGATATCAGCAATCCCGGGTTGTTTTGATCCTTGCCTCCCAAAATTTGACTCTTGCTTCTTGTCTCATTTTGAACAGTATCACGCATGGCTATTTGCCTTGAGTTAACGTTATAGCCATCTTCTGGAGGACGGAATTGGTTATAACGGGGCGGAAGTGTAGTATTGCTTTTGCCAATCTGGCACAGAAGGGAGGGCTTGTGCAAGCTCAGGTTAATTCGAGGTGACGGGCATATTTGAAGATTACTTCAATTTTTGAAGTACTTTTCCGAAATGGAGAGTGAAGTGAAAGAAGATAATGTGCTCATTCTGTCCGAGCTGAGTGAAGATCTGGGAATTCGAAATAAGGGGCAGGCAGCACAAACCGACCCTGGGTATCCTCAGGACGCCGAGTTTGGTGACCTCCGGCAGATTACCTATTTCGAGCTTGCTCGCCTCATGGAACGGGCAAGCCGACGGTTTTCGGGCCTCATTCGGGCGGAGCTGACCAAGCTTCGTGTCGATGACGTCGGGCCGGCACAGGCGATGATTCTACTGGCAATCGGCGACTCGGAACTCTCGGTCGCCGAGCTTCTGGACCGTGGGCATTATGTGGGCTCCAATGTTTCCTACTATCTGAAGCAGCTTGCCGACGGCGACTACATTGATCGCGTTGCCTCCCAGCGCGACAAGCGGTCCGCACGCATCAAGTTGACAGAGAAGGGGCGGCAACTGAGGGCAAATCTCCGTGACGCGGCCATGTCCTACGAGCGCGCGGTGAATCGTGGCGATCAGGACCAGCGGATGCTTGAGACGGCTTTCCAGACGCTGCACCAGCTCGAACTGGCGTGGGGCACCGCTTCACGGTACGGCGTCTAAGTGGTGCGTGATGCCGTGGGCCCGGCAATGGCGGACTAGGCGCGATGCACGTGGCATTTGTTCATCGGCGGGGCTTCGGCCAGTTCGCTGCCTTGGCCGCCCAGCTCGCGCAGGCGGGCAATGAGGTCAGCCTCATCACCGAAACCATAGATCAGAAGATCCCATCCGTTCGCGTCGTTCGCCATCGAGCGGAATCGGGCCCGCGCGCAAATCCACACATGGCCCGGCACATGGGTACTCCCGATCATCACGCGCGAATCGGCCATCGCGTCGCCGAAACGCTCGACGCCATGGCGCGGCAGGGGCTGGTGCCCGATGTTGTCGTCGGCCATATCGGCTGGGGCAGCATGATGTTCTTGAAGGACGTGCTGCCGCGGGTGCCCGCATTGGGATATTGCGAGTTCTTCTACCGGTCGGAAGGGGCGGACATAGGGTTCTCCCCCGACGACCGGCCCGATCTGGAGACGCGAAAGAGGCTGCGGCTGCGCAACATCGCGCAGCTCTTGTCGCTTGAGGCCATTGAGGCCGGCATCAGCCCCACCCATTGGCAGAGAAGTCTGTACCCCGCCGACGCCCAGGGGCGCATTTCGGTGTGTCACGAGGGCATCGATACGGCGCGGTTTCGACCGGACCCGACAGCTTCGGTCAGGCTTCCGGACGGACGTGTGCTCACGGCTGGTGGTCCCCCCATTGTCACCTTTGTCGCGCGCGACCTTGAGCCGTATCGCGGATTTCCACAGGTTTTGGAAGCTGCCGCGAAGGTTGTGCGGCAACGTCCCGATGCGCTGTTTGTTTTTGTCGGCGGAGATGGCACCAGCTATGGCGTTCCCCCGCCCGGCGGCGGGGCGTGGAAGGACCACCTGTTGGAATCGCTGGACATACCGCCGGAAAATATCCTGTTTCCCGGCGTGGTGCCGCATTCGGTTTTGCGGCAGCTTTTCCAGATCTCGGCCGCGCATCTCTACCTGACCTATCCGTTCGTTTTGTCCTGGTCGGTGTTGGAGGCAATGGCGTGCGGCGCTCTGGTCATTGGATCGGATACCGCGCCTGTCCGGGAGGTCATACGCGCCGGCCGGAACGGCCTGTTGGTGCCATTCTTCGACGCGGACGCACTCGCGGAGGCCATTCTCGGCGCCCTGAAAAATCCGGAACACCACATCGGGATGCGTGCCGCCGCGCGCCGGACGATCGAGAGGCGTTTCCGATTGGCGGACTGCCTTGATCGTCAACAGGATATTCTTGAGAAATTGATCGGAAAATCCCTAGTCCGCGGCTGATGTACAAAATAACAAAGTATTACTTTGATTTTTTAATTATATCAGAAATATTTTTATTTGAAGTTGTTGAATTTTAGCATTGTGCACCGCAATGTTAGTTGTTAGGCTTATTGTCAACGGCGCCGGATTGTCTGATTAAGCATCTGATTATTCGCGCTCTTTGTTTTTTCTCGACATAATTCTTCAGGGGTCATGCGTGCAAGGGTTGATGTCTTCCGGCATTGGGAAACAATTGGTGGCGAGAAAGCTAATAGCGGCATCCGACCGGGACCGATCATGCTTCGAGGGGAGCGATATCGAGCATCTGGTCGTTTACCTCGAGGCGAATAACCGTCCTCCGGCGACATTGCAGAATACGTTTCCATTGATCGCCGTCGCCTTTTCCGACGAAGGCGAGGCGGATCTGCAGCAGTGCCTGGCGCTGTTTGGCTCGCTGGGAACGATCCCGCCGATTCCCGTCCAGCGGCTTGATCCCGCCAACGTTTCGGACAGTTTGCCGCTTCTGCGGGCGCTGACCGAGGGCGGCGTTGGCCGGCTCGCCCGGTACAGCGCTTCAATCACCTCGGAGCTTGCGATCCTGCGCCGGGAGCGCGAAACGCTGCTGGAAAACTATCGGGCGCTCGAAGATGCATTCCAGGCGCGAAACTGGGAGCCGGTTTCCGAGATTTTCTCCCACGATCCCCATGCCGATCCAAAGGACGAGGGGATCGGACAGTTGCTTGCCACCGCTTTTGTCGAGCAACTGCTGCCGGTATCAAGCCTTGGCGTGGCAGGGTTTGCTCTTCACCTGCACTCGCTGCCCAAAATCAGCGGAGAGCTTGTCGTCGCATTGAGTTATCTTGAGAGCGGCGAAGGTGTGGCCGAGTGGATCGTGCCTTATGCGCAACTCGTGGCGAACTGGAATTTCTTCTCGCTGCCCCGGGCTTGCGGAGGAGGCGCGCGTACCCTTCGGCTGCGGGTCTCCGCGACCGGTCCAGAGATCGTCGGGCTTTCGCTCGGCTATCCGATCGCCGGCGAGCGCTATTCGGCGCGGTCGGAACTTCCGCATCCGGATCTCGATTTGCGCCCG
Source organism: Pararhizobium sp. P1_E7 (assembly GCF_056405855.1). Taxonomy (NCBI): domain Bacteria; kingdom Pseudomonadati; phylum Pseudomonadota; class Alphaproteobacteria; order Hyphomicrobiales; family Rhizobiaceae; genus Pararhizobium; species Pararhizobium sp. P1_E7. Next base: position 21,242 of record NZ_JBFUBH010000007.1, read on the forward strand.
CTGGCGTTCAAGGTGTTCACGGGGCTGCCAGGGGTGAAGCCTGCCAGCACACCCAACATGATTGGACCGAGCGCCCTGCTCGAAGGTCAATACACTGTCGACTATCGCCTGGCGGTGGATACGTTGAGCCAGGTCGCGGATGTTTCGGTCACGCCCATGGTTCCGGAATTCCAGACGGTGCGCTTTCTCGAGCATGAGCATTCCATCGTCTGCCATCCGTTGCCGAGCGGCATATCGGCAGGCGCGGTCAGTCGCGCTATCGAGCCGGGGACGATATCCTTTTCGGCGAATGCCATTATCGATCACCCGGAAGGACAGCCTGCAGCGGTCAGCTTCCTGCTTGCGCCGGCGCATTCGAATGCACGCTCCGAAGTGGCAGAGGTTGCGCGAAAGGGCACGGCCAAACCGTCGGCATTCTTCAGCGGATGGCGCGAAGTCACTTCCAGTCATGTCGTCAATATCAACATCCAGCTGGACGAACCGGTACGCGGCCCGATGGATCTGATGATCCTCAGCCGCGCCGTCACGGATTCGGTCGATTTCTCCTGGCTCAAGGTGTCCGGCTTCAGACTGGTCAAGCAATCGACGGAGGCTGCCGATGTCCGGTAACCGGGAGTTGACAGACCTGATCGCCGTGGCCATGCCACTCTATGGTCACGCGGCGCTTGCCCTGGAGGCGATCGAGTCGGTGCTTGCCTCGAATCTCAGCCACTGCCGGATCGTCATCGTCGTCTCGGTCGACGGCGATCCACGGCATGAGACGTTCGATCAACTGTTGCTCTACGCCGCAGCCCATCCTTTCATCCACGTCATGTTCGGCCAGAACGCCGGTCCGGGCGGCGCCCGCAATCGCGCCATCGACTTCGTCCTCGAACACTTTCCCGAGGCGAAAGCTGTCTATTTCCTCGACGCCGACAATCGCATTCTTCCCGGCACCATCGAGACGCTTTATCGGCAGCTCCGCTCCAGCGGCTGCGGCTGGGTCTACACGAATATCGACACATTTTCGGTAAGTTGGCGCGCCCACTACGGCAACCGCTATTCGCGGCTGGTCCACTGCATCACCGACAATATCTGCGACACGGGATCGATGATCTCGATCGATGTCTTCCAGGAGGGCGTCCGCTTCAACGATGACAGGCAGAACGGTTTCGAGGATTGGGAATTTTGGCTGTCGTGCATCGAGCATGGTTTCGTCGGCACGCCCTGCCACGACACTGTCTTCGAATACAGGCTGAGGGCGGAGAGCCGCTTCAAGGAAGCCAACCGGGACCGCGCCACGTCGGTAAGCTTTCTGCGCAAGCGCCACATGCCGTTGTTCCAGCGCCCGATGCTGGTGGATTTCGAGCATGAGGATTGCCCGCGCTATCTGTTTGCACGAACGGAAGACACGGCGATCTCATTCTTCACCGATCCCACCAAGCCACCGGCGATGCTTCGCCTCGACGATATCATCCCGGCTTTCTGGGGGAATATCGGCGAGCCCGACAATGAACATTTCCCGCCTTTCCTGGTGGCGGGAAGCGGCGCGGCGCTCGACCTTCTGCGGCGTTCACGCATGCTGCCAAACGTGCTTGCCCATCTCGAGCGCCTGAGCGAGACCAACAACGTCGTCTTCGTCCAGCTCGCCAACGATGCCGCCCAGCGCAAAATCGAGCCGGTCGTTCATGGGCCGGGCGCACAAAAAATCGGTCCTGCCGATCTCGTCTTCCTGTCGACCCGGCTCGTCCAGGACGTGGTCCAGAACAATGCCGTGGACTGGTTCGCCTCGATCGCAAGTCAGCAGGTATGGCCGACATCGGCCGTTCTGAAAGTGCGTTTCCCTTTTCCAAGAAGCCTCCCGCGCCGCTCTCTCATCACGCCTCAGCAGGTACTGATCAATTGTCTCAATGCGATTGCCTCCAGCCCCCTGCGCGAGACGGCTGGCAGGCGCTGGACCTGGCGTCCCGCGCGGCTCGTAGGCTACACCGATCTCCACAAGGCGCTGCGCAAGGAGGTCGGAGGATCGCCGGTCCTGCCGCTCGGGCATAGCGAGGGCAAGCGGACGGTGGCGTTACTCGTACCAAACGCTTCGTTCGGCGGTGCCGAGAAGGTCGTTTATGCCGCCGCCCGGGAATTGAAAGCGGCGGGTTACGAAACCCATCTCTTCGTGCTCGGCACGTCCCGCATGGACGTCATCGATGAATTCGATTCCAGCTTCGACTACATTCACTTTTGGGACGCTGGAATTCCGGCCTGGGGAGCGTCGGGCTCCTTCCTGGGACAGGACTTTATCGCCGAGGGGCATGCGGTCGACTGGGAGGCGCTCAAGGGCCAGCTTTCCGGCTTCGACTTGGTCATCAACAACCACGTGATGGCCGTCCATCCCCTCATCGCGCGGCTGCGCTCCGAAGGCACGCGCACCGCCTGCTATCTTCACGTCGTGGACAACACAATCTTCAAGCGGCCCGCCGGCCAGCCCTTCGCTGCGATTGCCCACGAGCATTGCTATGATGCCTTCCTGACCTGCTCTGAACAGCTCAAGATCTATCTGCACAGCTACGGCGTCCCGCACGAGAAAGTCTTCGCCGTTGCGAACGGAGCAAGCTTCTCGGTGCCGCCCAAGGCCCTGGCGGAGGTTCTTGCCGTCAGGCGGATCGAGCGCAAGGATGACCGGTTGCGCCTTCTTTACATGGGCCGGCTCGATCAGCAGAAGGGTATCGACCGGCTGGCGGCGGCGCTCGCGATACTGCGCGCCTCCAACGTCCCCTTCGACGCCCGGGCCATCGGAGGGGAAATACTCGCCGATTCCAAGGGCTCCTGGGGCGAACGGCTGAAGGATCTGGGTGTCGATGTGCGCCCGCCCGTCTTCGCCAGCAAGGATCTGATCAAGGCGCTGGGCTGGGCCGACGTTCTCGTCATGCCGTCGCGGTGGGAGGGTGCACCGCTGATGATTGCCGAGGCGCAGCAGCTCGGCTGCGTACCCATCGCGACCGCGGTTGGCGCCGTGGACGAGCTTATTTCCGATGGCGAGGACGGCATACTGATCGACGCGTCCTCCGATCCTCAGGTGGTGAGGGAGATGGCGCGGATCATTGAGGAGGTTGCGCGCAATCGCGAGAGGCTCGCGCCGCTCATGGAGGGCTGCATCCGGACCGCCGCACGCCGCTCATGGGCTTCCTCCTTCTCGGATTTCATCTCGTGGAGCGATCGCTCCGTGAAGAATTCATCATTGTCCCGCGCCGCGGTCTTTCGCGAGCAAGCGGCGGCAAATCCCGCGGTCGCGGCAGTTGGCTGATTGCCGGGCCGCTTCTCTGAAACAGAAAGGTTAGTCGAATGCGCCCACGAATTCTCGTGACGGGTATTCCTGGTCACTACACGCGCCTTGCCAATGGCGCCCAAGGCTTGTCAGTCTCCTATGCAGAGCGGCAGAAGCAGCCGGAAATGAAAGAGGAGTTTCTGCAGGAGCTGCGCAACATCAGCAACACCGGGAACTATCTCATCGGTGAGGGCGCCCTGCGGGCGCTCGCGCCGCATGCCAAGCAAGTTCCCTTCTGGCATCTCTACAATTTGAGCAAGAGCGGCAATGGATTCGACGAGTTCAATGCCAACTTCGACATCTGCGTGTTCACCTGCGCGAATCTCCTGCGCAAAGGGCTCTCCGCGGACGCCGAGGCGGATGTGCTCAGCCGGCTCAACATGCCGATCGTCATGCTGGGCATCGGCCTGCAAAACCGCAGGGACCTGGAGAACAATCTTCCGGAGGGAACGAAGCGGCTCCTGGCCGTCTTGAAAGAGCGTGAGCACTATTTCCTGACGCGCGGCTACGAGTCGGCGGGCTTCCTGAAGGACCAGGGCTTCAATTTCGTGCGCCCGACCGGTTGCCCTTCCGTCTATTTCATGCCGGACAACATGCGCCGATCGATGAAGAAGCTGTCGAGCGTGAAGATCGGCAAGGCGCGGACGATCTTTTCAGGGTACCTCGGCGGCAACCAGGATGCGATCCTCGACGCGAATGCGCTGGCCCCGCAGGACACTGTGCCGCAATACGTAGTGCAGGACGAGTTCCTCCACTTCGACATGAAGGTGGAGCCCAAAAATGAGGGGCGCGTCTATGATTCCGCATCGGGCCTGATGATCGGCGATCTGGCCTATCCCGGCACGGAGCGGGAGAAGCAGCGGTTTGAGGTTCGCACCTTCTTCGACACCAACCAGTGGCGCGCCTGGGCTTCTTCGATGGACTTCAACCTCGGCCGACGTTTCCACGGATCGATCATTGCCATGCAGGCGGCCGTGCCGAGCTTGATGGTGGCTGTGGACGACCGCATGCGCGAGATGCTCGGCTTCACCGGCCTGCCCGCCGTCGACATCGCCGAGATCGACAAAGCGGAGAACCGCGCCGAGTTCGTGGCCGATCATCTGGCAAAGCTCAACACGACCGAACTTGTCGACCAGTATTCCGACCGCGAGCGCGCCTTCCGCACGACGCTTCGTGAAATCGGCATCGCGAATTAATGGCCCGAAGGCCACCATTTATCGGTTCAGAGGATAGTTATGCGTATTTTGCTAACGGGAATTCCGTCTTATCTGCAGAGAACGATTGCTCAGGTTTCGGGCACGACTGTGGTCCACCGGCCCTATTTTGACCAGACCAGCACCAAGAAGGACCTCATTTCCCAGGTCAGGCGGATCGCCAATACCGGCAACTACCTGATCGGCGAGGGCGCGGCCGAAAGCTTGCGCGGTCATGACGTCACATACCTTCCCTTCTGGCACCTCGCCAACAACCGGGGATCGGATGACCTTTACGAGAGCGTCAACCGCGAGTTCGATATTTGCGTTTTCGCCTCCGCCAACCTCTTGCGACCCGGCTACTCCGCGGACCTGGAAGCTGAAGTCTTCGCCAAGCTGAACATGCCGATCGTGGTGATGGGCATCGGTATCCAGCGCAAGGAGGGTCTCAAGGAACTGCTGCCGGCCGGCACGCTCCAGTTCCTTGATGTCTTGAGGAAAAAGGAGAGCTTCTTCCTTACCCGCGGCTATTTCACTGCCGAGTTTCTCAGGGAGCAGGGCATGAAGTTCGTCAAGCCGACCGGCTGCCCGTCGCTCTATTTCTCTCCCAATGACATGAAGCGCTCGCTTTCGGCCCTTGCCAATCCGGGACTGGCAGAAGCCCAGAAGATCGTCTTCGGCGGCTATCTCGGCAGTGTTGCCGATACGATCGTCGACGCACATGCGTTGCTCAAGCCCGACAGCGTCGCAAGCTATGTGGTCCAGGACGAGGTGGTTGCCTACAACCTCTCCCTGACCGGCGACGACAACGACATCGTCTATGACCGGGCGAGCGGGCGCATCACTGGCGCGACCGAATATAAGCATTCGGAAAAATGGCAGCGGAAATCCGAGCTGCTGGTCTATTTCGACACGAACCAGTGGCGGGGCGCGATGTCCTCGCGCGATCTCTGCTTCGGCCGCCGTTTCCACGGCTGCATCATCGGTATGCAAGCCGGCACACCCGCCCTCATGATCGCGGTCGACGACCGCATGCGGGAAATGCTGGAGTTCATCGGCTTTCCCTACATAGAGGCCGCGACCTGGAACCGGGAAGCGGACAAGCGCGCATATCTGTCGAGTTTCCTCGCCAAGATAGACACGCAGGCCGTGATCGACCGCTATTCCGCTTGCGAGGCGAATTTCCGAAATGCTCTGGGGCAGATTGGGCTTTGAGAGGATGAAAGCGGTGGCTCGACCGCTTCTCGTTTGCGCGCTGGCGACGTTCTGGGCCTTTGCCCCGGCGCCGCTGGCGGACGCGGGCGATGCGTTGCCCGATCGCATCGGTATCAACCGGGTCAACCTCGCCTGGCTTTCCCGCGCCGATCAGGAGCGCGTGCTGCGGGAGATCGCGGCGAGTGGCATCAGCCATGTCCGGCTTTCGCTGTCGCGGCCGGTGGAGAAGAGCATCGAAGCGCTGGAAATGGCAGACCGACTGGATCTGAAAATCCTTGTCGAGATCCAGCTCGGCAACAAGGACTACTATCCGGCGGAGGTGCGCCCTCGCACCGGTTTCGGCCGCATCTGGGACGTCCAACGGCTTTCCGATCTCGACCTCGATCTTTACCGCGCGCAGCTGCGCGCAGCGCTTCGCCGCATTGATGGCATGGGCATTCGCATCGACGCCGTCGAGCCCGGAAACGAAATCAACTACAGCGCCTACAATGGCGACCTCGTCGTCTACGAAAAACCTGGGCGGCAGACACCGCGCAGCGTTTCGGAAGTCGCAAATCGCCCGGCCTTCGAGCGCGGGCTCGACGCATATGTCGGCGCCGTCCGGATCACCCGAGAGGAGTTGCGGGCGACGGTGCATAGCCGCGGCGCGCTTCTGATTTCCGCCGGACTTTCCGATATCGGCGCGGACGAGGCGGACTATCGCGGGATGGAACGGCTCGATCCCGGCGCGTTTGTCTCACTCCTGCGGGAACGGGGGATCGACGCGTTGATCGATGGTTATGGCATTCATGTCTATCCGGGGCGCAAAGGTGACGCGGCGCTTGTGCGGTATGTGACGACGCTCCTCGACTTTTGCCAGCCTGAAGGGGAGGGCAAGCCATGCTGGGTGACCGAATGGGGCATTGCCAACACCGCGGTTTCTTGCCCGATCGACGACCGGGAGCGCGAAGGGGCGATCCGCGCCATGCGTCGCGTCTTCGCTCAAGGCATGGCGGCGCGAACGCTGGAAGCGGCCTTCTACTATGACTGGGATACCCAGCCGGTCTACAGCGTCTGGCGTTGCGGCGCCTTGAGCCCGGCCGGCGTGGCGGCCACCGAACCGGATACCGGTGAAGGATCGGTGAGATGACCAATGTGATCTGTCCCCTTCTGTATTCCCGGTCCGAGCGTGACCGCGGCGGGTGGCGCGTGGAAATGGCAACGGGAGAAACGGCATGAAAGGGATCATTCTGGCAGGCGGTAGCGGAACGCGGCTCTACCCGGTGACCATAGCGGTTTCGAAGCAACTGCTGCCCGTCCACGACAAACCGATGATCTACTATCCGCTGGGCACGCTGATGCTGGCGGGAATCCGCGAGATACTGGTGATCACGGTACCGCGCGACAGGCCGCTTTTCGAGGGGCTTCTCGGTGACGGAAGCGCGCTCGGCCTCTCGATTTCCTATGCGGAGCAGGCGCAGCCGAACGGACTGGCCGAGGCCTTCGTCATCGGCCGAGAATTTGTCGGAGACAGTCCGGTCGCTCTCATTCTGGGAGACAACATCTTCTACGGAGCGGGACTTGCGGAAATCTGCCGGGACGCGGCCGCCAAGCAGGCCGGCGCCACCATCTTCGCCTATCATGTCGACGATCCGGCTCGATACGGCGTGGTCAGCTTCAACACAACGACCGGCAAGGCCGACGCGATCGAAGAAAAGCCTGCGAGCCCCAAGTCGAACTGGGCGGTCACGGGTCTCTATTTCTACGACAACGACGTGCTTGACATCGCGGCCTCCGTGCGCCCCTCGGGCCGGGGGGAACTGGAGATCACCGACGTCAACCGTGCCTATCTCGATCGCGGCAATCTCCACGTTCGCCGGCTTGGCCGGGGCTATGCCTGGCTTGACACCGGAACCCATGAGAGCCTGCACGACGCTTCATCCTTCGTGCGCACCATCGAATACCGTCAGGGTGTGAAGATCATGTGCCCGGAAGAGATCGCCTTCGAGCTTGGCTATCTTTCGGCGGACCAGGTTCTGGCGCGGGCCGCAATGCTGGGACAGACCGACTATGCCGTCTATCTGCGGCGCCGGATCCGGGAGCTTGCCGATGCCTGAGTTTCGCTCCCTCGGCCTCGACGGCGTGCTGGAGCTGGCGCCGCGCAGATATGAAGACGAGCGCGGCTTCTTCACCGAAACCTACAACGCAGCCGCCTTCGCTGCGAAGGGGATCGATACGACCTTCGTGCAGGACAATCATTCCTATTCGGCCAAAGCCGGCACCCTGCGGGGACTCCACTATCAGCTCCCGCCGCGCGCGCAGGCAAAGCTCGTCCGGGTCGTCCGGGGGCGCGTTTTCGACGTCGCAGTCGATCTTCGCCGCGGCTCGCCGACCTTTGCCAAATGGGTCGGTATCGAACTCTCGGCCGAGAAGGGCAATCAGATCCTGGTGCCGGCGGGCTTTGCGCACGGCTTCGTCACGATGGAGCCGGATACGGAGATTCTCTACAAGGTGAGTGATTTCTATTCTCCGGATCACGACCGGGCGATCCGTTTCGATGATCCGGAGATCGGGATCGACTGGCCAGTGGATGCCCGCGACCTGCTGCTGTCGGCGAAGGATCGCGGCGCGCCGCTTCTGGCCGAGGCGACGGTTTTCGGGGAGGTGGCCTGATGGCGGCGGCAACACGGATTCTCGTGACCGGCGGCGCGGGCTTCATAGGTTCCGCGGTTTGCCGCCAACTGGTGGCGGGCGGCGCGGAGCGCGTTGTCAATGTCGATAAGCTGACCTATGCGGGCAATCTCGACTCCTTGCGGACGATCGAGGGGAAGACGAACTACGTTCACTATCGCGCCGACATCGGCAACGAGCGGGGTATGCTCGAGATTATGCGCCGCGAGAAGATCGACGCGGTGATGCACCTCGCAGCCGAAAGCCATGTTGATCGCTCGATCGACGGGCCGGACATATTCATCGAGACCAACATCGTCGGTACCGTTCGCCTGCTTAATGCCGCGCTTGCCTATTGGAGCGAGCTCGCGACAGACGCGCGCGAACGCTTCCGGTTCCATCACGTTTCCACAGATGAAGTGTTTGGAGACCTCCCGTTCGATGGGAGCGTGTTCACCGAAAAGACGGCTTATGCCCCGTCCTCGCCTTACGCGGCCTCGAAGGCTGCCTCAGATCATCTCGTGCGCGCATGGGCTCACACCTACGGGTTACCCGTCGTGTCGTCCAACTGCTCCAACAACTTTGGACCCTATCACTTTCCCGAGAAGCTGATCCCGCTCGCCATCATCAACGCCATCGAAGAGAAGCCACTGCCGGTCTACGGCACGGGGATCAATGTGCGGGACTGGCTGCATGTGGAGGACCATGCCCGCGCGCTGGAGCTGGTGGTGCGGCAAGGAAGGCCCGGCGAAAGCTACAACATCGGCGCACGCGCCGAGCGCAGCAATCTCGCCGTTGTCGAGCGTATCTGCGATCTCCTCGACATCAGGCGACCGCGCGAGCTGCGCAGAAGTTATCGGGATCTCATCGCGTTCGTCCCCGACCGGCCGGGTCATGACCGCCGCTATGCCATCGATCCCTCCAAGATCGAGCGAGAGCTTGGATGGAAGCCGCAGTTGGGGTTCGACGAAGGGCTAAGCATGACGGTGGACTGGTACCTGGCCAACCGGTGGTGGTGGGAGCCGATCCGGCACCGGCGCTATTCTGGTACGCGTCTGGGCGAACGTCAGCGACGCCTGGCATGAGGATTGCCGTAACCGGGACCACGGGCCAAGTCGCCCTGGCTTTGGTCGAGCGGGCGCGAGCGCTGCCCCATGTCGAGGTGTTCGCCCTCGGGCGCCCCGAATTCGATCTGGCCCGGCCCGAGACCATCTGGCCAGCGCTTTCGTCCTTGCGCCCCCAGCTTGTCGTTTCAGCCGCAGCCTATACGGCCGTCGATCGGGCTGAGCGTGAGCCGGAACTGGCCTATCGGATCAACGCGACCGGCGCCGGGGCAGTCGCCGAGGCGGCGACCCGTCTCGGAGTGCCGATCATCCATCTCTCGACCGACTACGTCTTTGACGGAAAGAAGCAGGGCGGCTACCGCGAGACGGATGCGCCGGCGCCCCTGAATGTCTACGGCGCTTCCAAGCTCGCGGGCGAAATCGCCGTGGCGGCGGCGAGCCCCCGCCATCTCATCTTGCGGACAAGCTGGGTCTACAGTCCGTTCGGGACGAACTTCGTACTAACGATGCTGCGGCTGGCGCGTGAGCGCAACGAAATCTCGGTTGTCGCTGACCAGCGCGGCAATCCCTCGTCGGCGCTCGACATCGCCGACGCGATCTTAAACGCCGCCGTTGCGATGGGTGAGGGCGGGGCATACGGGACCTATCACCTCGCGGGAAGCGGCACGACCTCATGGGCCGATTTCGCGCGTCATGTGTTCTCCTTAAGCCGCGCTCGTGGGGGGCCGTGGGCGCAGGTTCGTGACATAACCGCCGCCGAATTTGCCGCGTCGGCACCGCGCCCATTGAACACGCAACTGTCCACCACCAAGTTCGCCTCGGCCTTCGGCTGGACCATGCCGCATTGGTCGCGGTCGCTTGACGAGGCGGTGGGACGGATCGTTAAGGACGCCGCGGGTTAGCACATGCCCACAACTCAGCGGCGCCGCATTCAGATGACGGGCAACGGCGTCCGTGGCCGCCGCGCCGATACCTCAGGTTCGATTGCCCGACAGGGGAAGCGTTGCAGAGGCGGCCACAACTGTTCGCATTCCGCGGCCCGAAAGCCTCCCTGTCACGAAAACAGCTCCCGGAACAGGGGGGGGCCAGCCTCTTCCTCCGCAACGGCGGCGTGGTTCGCTGCCTCGCGGAGCGCCTGAAAGTTGGCCTGGTCCCCGACCCTTGTACCGCCAAGCCGCACCGTCACCGGTATATGGCGCTCTTGCCCTGCAGTGAAGGTGGTCTCGTCTATCCGCGCGCGGATGCGCTCGCAGATGTCTCTGGCATTTTCCGTTGTTGCGCCTGGCAGATAGATCCCGAGTTCGTCGGAGGCAAGGCGGGCGACGAGATCACCATAGCGCACGGAAGAATGGACGATCCGAGCAATCGATTGAAGCAGCGTATCTGCCCATTGCGGGCCATAGCGACGACCGATCTCATCGAAATTGCCGACCCTGAGAACGAGCATCACGCCATCCTGGCTTTCAGCCGTACTCAGGCGCCTGCGGTCTATCGCATGCTCGACCGACGTCGCAAATGCGTTGGCGCGCAGTGTACCCGTGACGGGATCATGGCAGAGTGCGTGCTGAAGTTCTTTTTGGGTCTCGCGAAGTGCTTCGTGGCGTCGACAAAGCGCATAGTGAAGCGGAAATGTAACAGCTGCCGTTATCGCCGCCACTGCGGTCAATTCCGCCCAAAACGGATGGTCGGGAATAAGCAGGCTTATTACGCAAACGGCTGCGATCGCCCCAAAGGCACAGGCAAGCGCGCCGAGCGTTGCTATCTTGATATGCGGGATGTTTACGGCTTGGCGAAATTGCTGAGTCATCGGTAAACGGGGCTTTTGCAGGGGACGCTATCTTGGGGGATTCGGTGGAAATATCAGGTGAATAAATCTGATGGCATTTTAGGAGTCCACGCAAAACTTGACCTTCGCGCCAACCAGATGGCGGGCCTGTGAAGCCCAGGGCGATGCGCTCGTTTAAAAAAATCCATTCGCACGCTTATGCGTCGGCACCTTGAGTATCTGCTACTAACACAGAAAACGCAGAAGGCCCGCAGTCCGATTCCCATCAACACGAGAAATCACCAGTCTCTGGCTTTGCGCAGAGCCGAAATATCCTGCTGCGAACATTTGCGACCCGCGCCGAATCTACTTGCGCAAATTGCGGAAAGGCCTCTAATTCACGACAGAGCAATATGTGGATGTCGTCTTGTGGCGTCCTCGGTCAAAATACAGAATTCTAAAGCGCCAGTGGACAGTTAACTCTTCGAAGATAGGTCGCAGCAATGGCACAATCGGTCCACCCAGCAGCTATCGAGCACCTGCCTGCGTTTATCACCGCACCGGGACAAACGGACTACCTTTTTAACGGGGTCGTCATTTTCCTGATCGTGATCATTCTGGTCATAGGCAATCTCTATTTTCAATTGCACGCCGTGCCGGAGCGCATGGCGCATCGAACCAGCAAGGTTCAGATGGAGATCGTCGCCGTTCTGGCGCTGATCTCCCTTTTCACTCACAACCATCTTTTCTGGATCGCAGGCCTGCTGCTCGCCTTCGTGAACGTTCCGGACTTTTCAACCCCGCTTTATTCGATCGCCGACTCTCTTGCGAAGCTTTCAGGCCGGCCCCCGATCGACAGTGAGATAGAGTCTCTCCGGCCTGCCGAGCATCCGGAGCCTGGAAATCAGCCAGAATCCGAAACCCGAGCGGATACGAACGGCGGAGGTATTTGACGATGTTTGAGTTGATTTTATGCTCCATGCTCACGATCTTTCCCGATTATCTCTTCCGCAGATACGGCCAAGGCAAACGGATCGGGGTCGATATCACCCTCTACACCATGTGGTATGAGCTGAGATGGGGGATCAGCGCCTGTCTCATACTGACGTTATCCTTGATCACTCTCATTTTCTATTTCCACCCTTCGACCAAGATTGTCACGGCAATATTTCGCACGGTCTCGATCCTGCCAGAATCAGTCGGCCGTGTGGACGAGGTCTATGTCGGACTGAACCAGAAGGTGGCCGCCGGCGACCCGCTTTTCCGGCTCGATGATGCCGAACAGAAGGCTGCGATCGAAACAGCACGCCGTCAGATTGCGGAGGTCGATGCCGAGATGAGCGTCGCTCATACCGAGCTTGCTGCGGCGGATGGCCAGATCCAGCAAGCTGAAGGCGACTATCAGATCGCGGTGGACGAATATGAAATGAAGGCCCAGCTTCTAAAGAGTGACGCTGTTGCCAGACGCGAGGTCGAACGTCTCGAAAGCACTATCGAAAGCCGTAAGGGTACCGTTATCGCGATCACTGCTAATAAGCGAACCCTGGAAACGAAGATTTCAACGCTGTTGCCGGCGCAGAAGGCAAGTGCCGAAGCTGCTTTAGCCCAGGCGCAGGTGGCTCTGGACAAGACGGTGGTGCGGGCCGGCATTGCCGGGACAGTCCAGCAATTCACGCTGCGTGTCGGCGACGTGGTCAACACGATGATACGCCCGGCCGGTGTTCTGGTCCCGGAACAGGCCGGCCGCGGCACGCTAATCGCTGGCTTCGGGCAGATCGAAGCGCAGATAATGAAGCCGGGCATGATCGCCGAGGCAACCTGTATCGGCAAACCCTTCACCATTATCCCGCTTGTCGTGACCGAGGTCCAAGAGGTGATCGCGGCAGGACAGCTACGACAGACGGATCAATTGGTTGATGTACAGCAGATGGCGCAGCCGGGAACGCTCACCGTCTTTCTGCAACCCCTTTACCCCGGCGCACTGGACGGTGTTCCTCCAGGCAGCAGCTGCATCGCCAATGCCTATACCAACAACCACGACGCCCTTGCGGACCCCAATATCGGGACTGTGAAGTGGTTGTATCTGCATGTTGTCGATGCGGTCGCGCTGGTGCATGCGATGATCCTGCGGATTCAGGCTGTGCTACTTCCTGTGCAGACGCTGGTTCTCACCGGACACTAGAGCGCTTCAAAGCGGTTCTGTTGGCTGAAAACGGCCGCCCACTGTGTCGGATGGCTTGACCGATGGGGTCGGCATCGCTCGGCGCCATCCTACGCGTGGAACGGCCGTTTTCGACCAACCCGAAGGGCCGGATGAATTTCGGCCATGATCGGCGGCTGCCGTCTCGACCGCAGCTTCTGCTGCGCCTTTCGCCAACCGGGAGAAATCCCATTCAGATTAGAATTGAACAAGGGCGCCATCGATGCGTCATGCTTGCGGCTTCGGCAAAAGCCGATGGTTTGTGGCCGCTGAATTTCCGGCCAGCGACGGATCGAAAAGGCCTTGATATCGCTCAGGAAGCGACGCGCACGATCAGCTTGCCGAAATTCTTTCCATCGAGAAGGCCGATAAAGGCGCCCGGGGCGTTTTCCAGCCCGTCAACGATGTCCTCCCTGTATTTCAGCCGACCTTGCGAAATCCAGGTTCCGGCCTCGCGATAGAAATCGGGGCGCTGGTCTGCGAATTCGTGCTGGATGAAGCCTCTGATGGACAGGCTCTTGCGCAGTATCGCCCGCATGACGGCCGGCAGCTGGTCGGGTCTGTCCGCAGCAGAAAGATTTTCGTTGTAATGCGCGATCAGTCCGCAAACCGGGATGCGCGCGAAAGGGTTGAGGAGGGGAAACACCGCGCTCCAGACGTGGCCGCCGACGTTTTCGAAATAGACGTCGATGCCATTCGGGCAGGCGGCTGCGAGTTCGGTGGCGAAACTGCCCGAACGATGGTCGATTGCCGCGTCAAAACCAAGTTCGCCCCGCACATAGTCGCATTTTTCAGTCCCACCGGCGATGCCGACGGCGCGGGCGCCGAAAATCCGGGCGATCTGGCCAACCGCCGAGCCGACCGCACCGCTGGCTGCGGCAACCACAACGGTTTCTCCGGCTTTCGGTTTTCCGATGTTGCGCAGACCGGCGTAGGCGGTGAAGCCCGGCATGCCGAGAATGCCGAGTGCCGTTGTCAGCGGCGCCTGCTTCGGGTCGAGTCTTCGCAAGTCGCTGCCGTTCGAGATTGCATGGCTCCGCCAGCCGGAATGGGACAGGACGATATCGCCCGGATTGAAAGCGGCGTTGCGCGTGCGCAAAACCCTTGCCACCGTTCCTCCTTCCATGACGTCATCGATTTCGACCGGTTTGGCATAGGATTTGGCGTCGTCCATACGCCCGCGCATGTAAGGGTCAAGGGAGAGATAGAGGATTTGAAGGAGAACTTCGCCCTCGGCGAGATCGCGGATGACCTCTTTCTCGAGCCGGAAATTTCCCACTACCGCCTTACCGGATGGACGCGACGCAAGGACAATTCGGGTCGAGATGGGCTGGTCGGACATTGGACGATCCTCATTTTTAGATGCCGGCAGTTTGTTTTCAAGCGGTTAGCGATTTCCGATCGTATCGCATCCGGCTTCGGAGGCGAGGTGACTTTTTCTCCATACCTCTCCTCAAAGAGAATGCCGTTTCTTATAAATCATTTTGTCTACTGATTTTATAGACTAAGTTTTACAACCTTAGTAATGGATCGGTGGTTCATGCCCTACCTCCTCAGTCTTCTGGACAAAAGCCCTGTCGAAGAGGGCGGCACCGCTGCAGATGCTCTGCGTGCAACGGTCAGGCTCGCCCAAAAGGCCGAAGAGCTTGGTTACCACCGTTTCTGGGTCGCCGAGCATCATAGCATGGCAAACCTGGCAAGTTCAGCACCGGAAACGCTGATTGCGTATCTTTTGGCCAAGACGGCGACAATCCGTGTTGGCTCCGGCGGCGTCATGCTTCAGCACTACAGTGCCTACAAGGTCGCCGAGACTTTCAATCTTCTGGCGTCGCTCGCGCCCGGCCGTGTCGATCTCGGCGTCGGTAAGGCGCCGGGCGGCTTTCCGCTCTCGACCCGTGCGCTCCAGGTGGGTGCCGATCCAGCCAGAAAGCCGGACTTTGCGCAGCAGCTGTTCGACATCAATACGTTCCTCGCCGCGGATCCCGCGCACGAAGGTCCGCATGCCACCCCGTTTCCTTCGGCGCCGCCGGAGCGCTTCCTGCTTGGCGTCAGCGTCGAAAGCGCCGAACTTGCTGCAGCCAAGGGTTGGCGGCTCGTCTTTGCCGGTCAGCTGAACGGCGATCCTGAAAATCTGAGCAGGACCTTCGACGCCTATGCGCGGGCAAGCGGCGGCAAGACCCCCATTCTGGCGCTTGCGGCCTATGCCGCCGAAGACGCTGATGTGGCGCGCAAAGCTGTTGCCGATCTTCGCATCGTCAAGGTTTTTCTCACCGACGGCAGAAGCGTCAACGTCGGCACCGAGGAGCAGGCCGCCGAATATGCGCGCCAAGCCGGTGTGGCCATCGATCGGCTCGAATCCAAGGCGCCCAGCGTGCTGCACGGA
Organism: Pararhizobium sp. P1_E7; assembly: GCF_056405855.1. Lineage (NCBI taxonomy): Bacteria > Pseudomonadati > Pseudomonadota > Alphaproteobacteria > Hyphomicrobiales > Rhizobiaceae > Pararhizobium > Pararhizobium sp. P1_E7. The sequence goes on from NZ_JBFUBH010000007.1 coordinate 37,009, forward strand.
ACGGCAGCCGACGTTCGGGGGCAGCTCGATGACCTGCACAGCCGCTACGGCATCGCCGAATTCATCATCGAAACGCCGGCACTTGCCGCTGCCGAGCGCCTTGCCTCCATCGAACGTCTCGCCAAGGAACAGCTGTCGCTCGCCGCCTGATATCTAGCAAAAGGAATTTTTCGATGGCTCACAAACACATTCCGTTCGGTATCATGCTGCAAGGTCCCGGTGGCCATATGAACGCCTGGAAGCATCCGAGCGGGCCTGCCAATGCCAGCGTCAATTTCGAGTTCTTCGTCAATACGGCGCGCAGGGCCGAAGCGGCGGGGATCGCCTTCGCCTTCGTCGCCGATGGGCTCTACATCAACGCGCAGTCGATCCCGCATTTCCTCAACCGGTTCGAACCGATCTCCATCCTCTCGGCTCTTGCGGCATCGACCGCGAAGATCGGCCTCGTCGGCACGGTTTCCACGTCCTATAGCGACCCGTTCACCGTCGCCCGCCAGTTTGCCACGATCGACCTCATCAGCGGTGGCAGGGCAGGCTGGAACGCCGTGACGACGCCGCTCGAAGGGTCGGGCCGCAACTACAGCCGCGAGCATCCTGAGCACGAGCTGCGCTACGAGATCGCCGACGAATATCTCGATGTGATCAAGGGGTTGTGGGATTCCTGGGATGACGACGCCTTCGTCCGCAACCGGGAAACGGGGGTGTATGCCGACAAGTCGAAGCTGCACACGCTTGGCCACAAGGGTCGCTTCTTCCGCGTCGAAGGCCCGCTGAACATTGGCCGTTCGAAGCAGGGCCAGCCCGTTATCTTCCAGGCAGGGGCGTCCGATTCCGGTATCAAGCTCGCCGGCAAGCATGCCGATGCGGTCTTCACCAATGGCGGCCCGATCGAGGATGCGAAGGTCTTCTACAAGCAGGTCAAGCAGAGTGTCATTGGGCAAGGGCGCCGCGCGGCCGACATCGGCATCTATCCGGGCATCGGGCCGGTGGTCGGTGCAACCGCGGATGAGGCGGAGGAGAAATATCAGGCGATCCGCAACCTCGTCACCATCGAGGAAGCGCTGCTTTATCTCGGCCGCTTTTTCGACCATCACGATTTCAGCGTTTATCCGCTGGATGACGTCTTCCCGGATATCGGTGATATCGGCAAGAACAGTTTTCGCGCCACCACCGACCGCATCAAGAAGACCGCACGCGAAAAGAACCTCACCTTGCGCGAAATCGCGCTTGATGCCGCAACGCCGCGGACGGCCTTCATCGGCACGGCAGACCATATCGCCGGCGAAATCATCCGCTGGGTCGAGGAGGGGGCAGCCGACGGCTTCATTCTTGGTTTCCCGGTGATTGCCGAAGGGCTCGACGACTTTGCGGCACATGTCCTGCCGATCCTGGAGGCGCGCGGCTATTTCAATCCTGTGCTTGAGGGTGAAACGCTGCGGGATCATCTGGGGCTTGATTACCGGCAAAGCCGCTATGCCGAGCCCGCTGAAACCGTCGAACGCGGAAAGGCGGTCGGCGCTTGAGGCGCCGGGAAACGGCCATGAACATCATTGCACGGACAGAGCACGTGAACGATCCGGTGGAGCGCGGCATCGCTGCCTATCTCGACGAGATCACGGCACTTCGCCACGACCTGCACCAGTATCCGGAGCTTGCCTTCCAGGAGCGGCGCACCAGCAAGCTGATAGCATCCCATCTCTCCTCCTGGGGTTTTGAGGTCGCCAGCGGTATTGCCCAAACAGGTCTCGTCGCCACGCTGAAGCGCGGCAGCGGCGAGCGCCGGATCGGCATCCGCGCCGATATGGATGCACTGCCGATCGAGGAGGCAACCGGGCTTGCCTATGCCAGCAACAATCCGGGCGTCATGCATGCCTGCGGCCACGATGGCCACACCGCAATCCTGCTGGCCGCCGCCCGCTATCTCGCTGAAAGCTCTGCCTTCAATGGCACGCTTCACCTGATCTTCCAGCCGGCCGAGGAAATCGGTGCCGGTGCCCGCAAGATGATCTCGGACGGCCTGTTCGAGCGCTTTCCGGTCGATGCGGTCTTCGGGCTGCACAATTGGCCTTGTGTACCAGCCGGCCAGTTCGGCTTCGTTGCCGGCCCGGCAATGGCCTCGGTCGATCAGGCGAAGATCCGCATCGTCGGCAAGGGCGGCCATGGGGCCGAGCCGCATCGCGCCGTCGATCCGGTGCTGGCCTCCGCATCCTTCATCACCGCGCTGCAGAGCGTGGTCTCGCGCAATGTCGATCCGCAGGAAATGGCGGTGGCGACGGTCGGCTCAATCCACGCAGGCTCGGCCTCCAACGTCATCCCGGAAAGCGTCGAGCTGAAGCTCACCATGCGCGCCTTCACCGAGACCGTTCGCCAACAGCTGCAGGAGCGCATTCCGGCGCTGGCACGGGCGCAGGCGGAAAGTTTCGGTGCCGTGGCCGAAGTGGACTATCGGCTGGGCTTCCCAGCGTTGATCAATCATCGCGAAGAGACCGATTTCGCGCGCCGCGTGGCGCTCGACACGTTCGGCCCGGCAAGGGTCGAGGAGGGGTTCAAACCGCGCACGGCGAGCGAGGATTTTGCCTTCATGCTGCAGGCGAAGCCCGGCAGCTATCTCTTCGTCGGCAATGGCGACACGGCGCCACTGCACAGCGCCCATTACGATTTCAACGACGCGATCATCGCGCCCGCCGCCCGCTACTGGGTCCGGCTGGCGGAGGCTTTTCTCAACTGAAGACATCGACAGGCCCAACACATCAACAGGAATGGCGAAAATGAGCGATACGTTTGTCTACACCACGCCCCTCGATCCCCGGGCAAAACCGCTGATCGACGAACTCACCTTCGAATATGACAAGCGGTATGGATCCTATTTCAGTGCGGCGGGTGCTGCCGAAGAGATGAACCGCTATCCGGCGGAAGCCTTTGCGCCGCCGCATGGCAATTTCCTGCTTTTACAGCGTAACGGCGAGACGATCGGCGGCGGCGCCTTCAAGTCCTATGACGAACGTACCGCCGAGTTCAAACGGATCTGGACGCGGTCCGATCTGCGCCGTCAGGGGCTTGCCGTCAAAGTTCTGATCGAGCTTGAGGTGCAGGCGGCCCGCCAGGGCTATTCCCGCGTCTACCTGACCACCGGTTTCCGCCAGCCGGAGGCCGTCGGCCTCTATCTGAAATACGGCTACACCGCGCTGTTCGACCTCGACGCCGACCCCGAGTTCTACAAATCGCTGCCTTTTGAAAAAGAGATCGGCCACCTCGCGACCGTCGGACTGCCGGGGGCCTTGCCTGCGGACCAGCCGTTCCAGCTCGCAGCCGGACATCGTTGACCGGTCAAAACTTCATCGTTTACCAGGGGGCAAATATGGCGCTCACGACAGATTTTGCAGGCATCGAGCCAAGCCGCAGGGCGGCCGAGCACAGTCAGGACTATTCGCGCTACCGGATCATCCCGGCGCGCCATCCCGCCCGGTTGGTCGGCACGGTATTCGCGGGCGTCGTCATCGCTGCGATCATCTATTCGACCTTCACCAACCCGCGCTGGGGCTGGAATGTCTTTGCCGAATGGTTCTTCGCCGAACCGGTTCTGGCCGGTCTTGGTCGGACACTGCTACTGACGGCGCTGGCGACCGTATCGGGTTCGGTGCTGGGGACAGCGCTGGCGCTGGCACGGGTATCGAAATCGCCGCTGCTGTCCGGTCTGTCCTGGGGATACGTCTGGCTGCTGCGCTCCATCCCGCTGATTGTGCTGCTCCTGGTGCTCAACAATCTCGGCTATCTCTACGAGACGATCAAAATCGCCGTGCCGTTCACCGATACGGTTCTGCTCGACTACCCGACGGTGCAGTTGCTCACGCCGTTTGCCGCCGCGTTCCTCGGTTTGACGCTCAACCAGTCCGCCTTCTTCTCGGAAATCGTCCGTGGCGGCATCCTGTCGGTCGATCAGGGGCAGCTCGAAGCCGCAGCCGCCCTTGGCCTGCCGCGCCGCCGCCAGGTGTTCCGTATCGTCCTGCCGCAGGCCATGCGTTCGATCCTGCCGACCGGCTTCAACGAGATCATCGGTCTGGCGAAAAGCACGTCGATGGTCTACGTGCTCGCCCTGCCGGAACTGTTCTACACGGTCCAGGTCATCTATCGCCGCAACCTTGAAGTCATCCCGCTGCTGATGGTGGCGACGGCCTGGTATCTGGTGATCATGACGGTTCTGTCGATCGCCCAGCACTATATCGAGCGCTACTTCTCAAGGGGCGCCGTGCGCAACCCGGTGCCTTTGCCTTTCCAGTCCTTCTTCGCCCGCTTCCGCCGGCCGCTGCCGCGACAGGCGGCCGGCACAAGCAGCCAGGCCGTGCGCAGGACCGGTTTTCGTGATGCGCCGCTGGTGCGCGCTGGTGGCGCGGTGCGCATTCACGGCATTTCCAAGAGTTTCGGTGCCTTGAAAGTGTTGGATACCGTCGATCTCACTCTACCGGCGGGCAGCGTMACCGCCATTCTTGGCCCGTCCGGTTCCGGCAAGTCGACCCTGCTGCGTGCCATCAATCATCTCGAGCGCGTCGATAGCGGCTTCATCTCCGTCGATGGTGATCTCGTCGGCTACCGCCAGAACGGCGAGACGCTCTACGAACTGAAGGAAAAGGATATTCTGAAACGCCGCGCTGATATCGGTATGGTCTTCCAGAACTTCAATCTCTTTCCGCATCTGACGGTGCTGGAAAATCTCATCGAAGCACCGATTGAGGTGCGGGGCACGGATCGCGCCGAGGCCGTCGAACTGGCGCGGGAACTTCTCGCCCGCGTCGGCCTGACGGACAAGATCGACGCCTATCCCCGCCAGCTTTCCGGCGGCCAGCAGCAGCGCGTCGCCATCGCTCGGGCCCTGGCACTGAAGCCGAAGGTGCTTTTGTTCGACGAGCCGACCTCGGCCCTCGATCCCGAGCTCGTCGGCGAAGTCCTCGATGTCATCAAGGAACTGGCGCGCACCGGCACGACGCTGGTCATCGTTACCCACGAGGTCGGGTTTGCCCGCGAAGTGGCCGATACGGTCGTGTTCATGGAAGGCGGCCACATTCTGGAGATGGGTCCACCCGCCCGCATCTTCAGTCAGCCGAGCCACCCGCGCACCCGCGAATTCCTCGCAAAAGTTCTCTAGCAAATTCCCGGTCGCTGGAGCGGACGGGATGGGACCAACAGCAACTACAACCCTAAGATGAAAATGGAGACGGGAAACATGACATTCTTACACCGTGCTAAACTTCTGATGGCAGGCGCCGTTGCTATCGCGGCCCTTGGATTGGGCTCCGCGCAGGCGGCGGAGAAATTTGACTTGAGCCCCGATATTTCCAACCGGGTTCGCGCCGAAAAGGACGATGCGGCGATCAAGGCGATCTCGAGCGACTTCAAGTTCGTGACGCCGGGCAAATTCACCGTTGCCATCCATGCCTGGGATCCACCGATCGCAACCTATGCTTCGGATGCGAAAACGGTCGTCGGCGCCGATCCCGATCTCGCTTCTCTTTTGGCGGATTCGCTGGGGCTCGAGCTGGAACTGGTCTCCGTGGCCTGGGCAGACTGGCCGCTGGGCGTTGCATCCGGCAAATACGACGCCGTCATCAGCAACGTCACGGTGACCGAAGAGCGCAAGGAGAAATTCGATTTCTCCACCTATCGCAAGGATGTGCTCGGTTTCTACGTCAAGGCCGACAGCAAGACCAGCCAGATCAAGGAACCGAAGGACGTCGCCGGGCTGAAGGTCATCACCGGGGCGGGCACCAACCAGGAGAAGATCATTCTCGAATGGGACCGGCAGAACGTTGCCGCCGGCTTGGCGCCGATCGAGGTGCAATATTATGACGACCGCGCCGCAAGCGATCTGGCGCTGCAGTCCGGCCGCGCCGATGTCGAGTTCAACCCGAACGCAACGCAGGCCTACAGCGCCTCGATCAAGAACCAGACCAAGCTCGTCGGCATCGTCAGCGGCGGCTGGCCGCTGGCGGCCGACATCGCGGTCACGACCCGCAAGGGCGCCGGTCTTGCCGACGCGGTTACCGTGGCGATCAACGACCTGATCAAGAGCGGCAAGTATGGTGAGGTGCTGAAGCGTTGGAGCCTGGAAGCCGAAGGCGTCGATCAGTCCCAGACCAACCCTGCCGGTTTGCCGAAGAGCGGTTCCTGAGGCGGCACGAGGCGGCCCGGCGCCGGTTTGCGGCGCCGGGCCGGATATTCCCACGGAGATGATGACAATGACCGGCAGACCGGCTTTTCGAAATTTTCTGCTTACCGTACTTGCCTCGACGCTGACCTTTTTCGGGACGGCTCAAGCGGACGAGGCATTCGACCTCCGCCCCGAGCAACCGGCCCGCATCCGGGCGGAGAAAAATGACGCGGCCATTGCCGCGATCTCGAAGGATTTCACCTTCGTGTCGCCGGGTAAATTCACGGTCGCGGTCAGCCCGGGCGGGCCGCCGCTTGCGACCTATGCGACGGATGCAAAGACCGTCGTTGGTGCCGATCCGGATTATGCGTCCGCCATTGCCGATAGCCTGGGGCTTGAACTGGAACTCGTACCGGTCGCCTGGATCGACTGGCCGCTCGGCCTGACATCAGGCAAATATGATGCGGTCATCTCCAATGTCGGCGTCACCGAACAGCGCAAGGAGAAATTCGATTTTTCCACCAATCGTCAGGGTCTGCACGGCTTCTTCGTCAAGTCCGGCAGCGCCATCAGCTCGATTAGGGAGCCGAAGGACGCAGCCGGCCTGCGTATCATCGTCGGTGCCGGCACCAACCAGGAGCGTATCCTGCTCAGATGGAATGACGAAAACGTCGCGGCCGGGCTGAAACCGCTGGAACTGCAGTATTACGACGACGAGGCGGCGAGCCTCCTGGCGCTGTCTTCGGGCCGGGCCGAGGTCATTGTCCAGCCGCATGCGCAGCTCGTCTACATCGCCGCGCGCGATCACAACATCAAACGCGTCGGCACGTTGAGCGCCGGCTGGCCCGATCGCTCCGACGTCGCCATCACCACGAAAAAGGGCAGCGGTCTTGCAGACGCGCTGACCTTGGCCACCAACGGGCTGATCAAGAGCGGCGTCTACGCCAGGATCCTCGACCATTGGCACCTCGCCGAGGAAGCTCTGCCGAAATCAGAAACCAATCCGCCCGGCCTGCCGAAATCCTGAAGGGAAGAACGCACGATGAGCAGCATCGCCATCAACCATATCGGCTTTCTCACGCCGGGCAATTATCCCGCCGGCGATCCGCTGTCAGGGTTGGAAAAGACATTGAAGCTCCTCGAATATGGCGAGGAGATCGGCTTCCAAAGTGCCTGGGCACGCCAGCGGCATCTGGAGCCGGGCATCTCGTCGGCGACGGCTTTTTTGGCGGCGGCAACCCAGCGCACCAGCCGCATCCAGCTCGGCACGGCGGTTATCCCGATCGGCTATGAAAGCCCCTATCGGCTTGCCGAGGACCTTTCGACGGTCGATGTCCTGTCGCGCGGGCGGCTGAACGTCGGCTTGAGCGCCGGCCGTCCGCTGCATGCCGATCTGGTCGCTCCGCTGGTCTTCGATGGCGATTGGGAGAGTTACGATTTCTCGCACCAGCGTGTCCTGCGCTTCGTCGACAATCTGAAGAGCAACCCCTTGGGTGACGAAACGACGGTCATCAAGACGCCTTTCGGCCCGCAAAGGCCACGGCTGCAACCCCATGCCAAGGGGCTGACGGAGCGTATCTGGTACGGCGGCGGGTCGCTGCGGTCGGCCGGCTGGGCAGGACGAAACGGTTTCAACCTGTTGATCGGCAATGTCACGACCGGCGAGGAGACTGACGACTTCTTCGTTGCCCAGTCGCGGCAATTGACGGCCTACCGCGACGCCGGCGGCGCGGGCAGGCGGGTGGCTCTCGGCCGTGTCATCGTGCCCACCGACAGCGCCGATGCGCAGACCCGCAAGCGCTATCTCGACTACGCGGCAGGACGTCATGACCGTACACTGACGCCGCAGGGCGAGCGCCGCACGCTCTATGCCCGCGATATCGTCGGCACGTCCGGGGAAATCCTGGAACGTCTGTTTGCCGACCCGATCCTGCCGCATGTCAGCGAACTTAGGCTGGAACTTCCCTATGAATTCGAAGACGCGGAATATCGCCAGATCATCCACGACTTCGCCACCCTTGTTGCGCCCCGGCTCGGCTGGATCAACGGCGCGGGCAGGCAAAAGCGGACCGCGTAACCAAGGTGTCCGGCGCTCCACCCTCTATATCCATGGGAATGACAGGCATTGACCAAAATCATCGACTACTTCTTCTCCGTAGGCTCGCCGTGGTCCTACATCGGCTTTGACGCATTCATCGACCTTGCGGCGAAGAACGATGTCGAGATCAAACCCTATCTGACAACCGTCGTTGAAGAGAATGGCGGGATATTTTCCCGCAATCGCCCGGAAGTCCGGCGCGGCTACTGGACGCGGGATCTGAAGCGCTGGGCGCGGGTGCGGGAAAAGGCGCTTATCCTCGAAAACCGTCCGGAACTGAGCGATCCGGCACCCGCTTCGCTGATCATCATTGCGGCCTATCTCGACGGCAAGGACTGGATCGGCCTGACCCGCGCCTTGCAGCAGGCCTTCTGGGGCGAGGCAAGGGATATCGGTCAGCCGCATGTCCGCGCAGCGATTGCAGATGCGGCAGGGTTTGACGGCCCCGGCCTCCTTAAACGGCAGGCGGACGAAGACGTGCGGGCCAAATGGGCAGCCGACCGGGAACATGCCCTGAAGAGCGGCGTCTTCGGTTTCCCGACCTTCCTTTATGACAGCGAGATTTACTGGGGGCAGGACAATTTGCCTTTCCTGGAACGCCATGTCGCGGGCGACAGGCCCTAGCCTGGCGACCATCCAGGGCGGCCGCTTCCTGGTTGTCAATGAGGGGGCGATCGGCAAAGATGGCAGCCACCGCGAGCGCCTGACAGGAACGGCCGCGATAGCCGCCTCGGCCCGTTGCAGGCTGGGCAAGGCGGCTCCCTGAGGGAACCTTGGTTGAGATCGGGCGTTTTGTACCGAGAGTTCAATCAAGGAGAAGAACATGCGGTGGATATCAAAGCCCTTGCTCGCGGCTGCGATGCTTCTGACGGGGGCCGGCTTCGCTGCGGCTGATATTCTGGCGACAACGGCGACGGATCTGACGGTTTATTCCGGACCGGGAGCAGAGTATCCCTCCGTCGGTATCGCTACGCGCGGCAGTGCTGCGGTGCTGGACGGTTGCCTTGAAGGTGAACGCTGGTGCCGTATTGATGTCAACGGCCTGCGCGGCTGGGTTTATGCCAAGGAATTGCTGGTGGACTACGATGGCGCGCCTGTCATCGTGCAGGAACGCCGGGCCGACCTCGGCATTCCCGTGGTCACTTACGAGCAGTCCGCAGCCGTAACCGGCCCCGCTGAGCCGGCGCCTGGCGATGAGCTGATCGGTACCGTCGATGCCAACGGTGTCGTCGTGCCGCCGCCGGAAGTGCGCACCTATATCGATCGTACTCCGCTAGACGCAGTTCCCTATGATGGCGACGTCGTGGTYGGCGCGACGCTCCCCGGTGACGTGGTGATCTCCGAGGTGCCGAACTATGGGTACCGCTATGTGCGGATCAATGACCGGCCCGTGCTCGTCGATCCGCAGAGCCGCCGGATCGTCTATATCTACGAATAACCCGAAAGCAGGACGGGCTGCGTCAAGGGCGGCCCGTCTTTCCGGCAAGGTCTATAACGGGCTTTGGGCGGAAATCCCGACGCGGAGCTAACCATGACCTCTCGCACACTTATGGTCACTATGATCGGCTTCCTCGTCGGCTCGATCCTCAGCATCCTCGTCGTCCAGTATTTCTCGCCGGACAAAAGTGCAAAAAGCACAGTACCGCCGGACCCGCTGGTGGTTACGCCGGACAATGCGGTCGCGGAAACGAAATAGAAGCCCGACTTCCGTTCGCGGTTTCAATCACCCGTCATGCACCGATTGCCAGGTCCTGCGGCAATGCTGCCTCACATACTCTGGCCAAAGCTTCAGGGTCCCGTTCGCMACTCTGGTAGAGCCGGACAAGCGCGGCGGCGCAAATCTGCATGTCTGCATCCGTGCCCTTGGCCTGGTGCGCCTCGCAAAACTGGTCGAAAACACGCCGCAGCGCATTGATATCCTCAGAGCAGAGGGCATCGGCCTGCGGATTGAAATACGCCATTGTCTTCCTCCCTCGAGGATGAAAATTCGGTCTGAGCGCCGTCGATGCTTAAAGAGCGGTCGTGGTCAGGCTGCAGTTTCAGGATAATCGACAATGACGGCACAATTCCGGCCGATAATGCCTTCGATGTCCCGGATTTGATGCCGGCCATCCGCCAGGCATAAGTCGTGCATGCCGAAATGGCGCTCGAAGGCTTGCCGGAGAACCCGGTCAAAGCCCTGGAAATAGAGGTGCAGAATGCCGAACCAGTTGTCGGGGTGAAGCTGGAGTTACAGACGCTGTGGTTTACCGCGCGACCAGAGCGGCGCCCGCCTTTCTTGCTTCAATTGTCTCGACCGCTTTCAATATCGCCGGAACAACCAATCGCGCGCCTGCATCCGACAGGTGATCGTCATCGAAATAAAACACCGTCTCGGCGTTCAGGCTGTTGATGCAGCGATCCTTGAGAAAGCTGTTGCAGAAGTATTCGGCGGGGCGGACGCGGAAGAGGTTGGGATGGGAGATCGCGTCGAAGGCGGCGATAACAGCGCCGTTTCGCTGCTGGTAGCGTTCATAGCTGGTGCTGAATTCGAGATTCTGGATACCGGACATCGCGCTTTTGGCAACGAGCTCCGGAACGTTCCATCCTGCTTCGGGGATGGGGTAGACGAGGACGACGTCGCGGCCGGTCGCGAGATAGGCCTTTATATCATCAACATATTGCTTCAGCACACGGGCCTTGCGGGCCGGATCATCCTGCTTTGCCTGTTCGCCGAGCCGATCGAACAGATCGGCATAGGTGGGCTGCAGCGGTTCGATGCCGCCTTCGCCATTGTCGAAAGGCGTTCCGTCGATATAGAGGCTCCAGCGGCTCGCCATGATGATGGTCTCCATGCCGCTCTTGCGAATATAGTCCTCGATGCCGGTGAAAAACGGGTTGCAGCGCAGCTTGTATTTTGGATTGGACACGTAAAAGCCGGAAAAGCCGACACAGGCCGAATGCGTCATCACGTAGAGATCGACATTGTCCGCATCAAAGCTGCGAAGTGCTTCGCCGGCAATGGCTGCGGCGTGCGAATCGCCGATCAGGATCGTCTTGCTGCCTGTTGAGTGTTTTGTCAGGCAATCTCGAACGGGATGAGGCAGGGATGCCTCGCCCTTGTCGAACAGGCAGGTTTCCATGATCGGGTCGTGATGTTCCTGTTCGGCAAGGGCTGTCAGTGCTGCCGGCGGCAAGCGGAACCGCAGGCCGTTGTCCGAGACCCCGTAGAAACCGATGCCGATAAAAAGCAGAGCTGCAATGCCGCCGGCGCTAAGGATGCGGGCAGGGGTCGGCAAGAGCTGCGCCGCACTGGTCTTGCGAAACGGCGTCTCGATGAACCGCCAGGACAGATAGGCAAGGCCTGTGGAGGCAAGGGCGAGCATGCTCATCAGCACCAGCGACGGTTCCGTGAGGCTGCGGATCCGCGCGAAGGCAAAGACCGGCTGGTGCCAGAGATAAAGGCTGTAGCTGATCAACCCGATGCCCACCATCGGGCGCGTCGAGAGGAGTTTGGCCGTGAGTGTGCCTTGCGCGCCGAAGAGGATGATCAGCACCGCGCCGAGAACCGGCACGAGCGCATAGAGGGATGGGAAAGGCGTCGTCTGATCATAATTGAAGATTGAGACGACGATGATGGCCAATCCGGCGAGCGACAGGAGGTTGCTTTTATACTCCTTGCCGCCGGTGAGCAGGAAAGCGCAGAGTGAACCCGCCAGCAGTTCCCAGGCGCGCGTGTTCGGCAGGTAGAAATTCGCCGTCGCGAAATTGACCGAGCCGTATTGCGCAAGCAGCAGGCTGGCGAGTGCCACCGCGGCAATAGCGCCGATCAGAACCCGCCGGCCGAACCGCCATACCAGCATGATGAACAGCGGAAACAGCATGTAATACTGCTCCTCGACGGCGAGGCTCCACGTATGCAGCAGCGGCTGCTCTTCCGACGCTGCCGCGAAGTAGCCGCCGCTTTCATGCCAGAAGAGAAAATTGGAGCCGAACAGGCAGACCGCGATGATGCTGCGGGCAAAGCTTGCCATCTGCTCCGGCAGCATCCAGGCCCAGGCAAACGGCAGGCAGCACAACAGCACGAAAAAGAGCACAGGCAGGATGCGGCGCGCCCGGCGCTCGTAGAATTTCAGCAGCGAGAAATGGCCCTTGCCGCGTTCAGTGATGATGATCGAGGTGATCAGGTATCCGCTGATGACGAAGAAGATATCGACGCCGACAAAACCGCCGCTGAACGGATGGAACCCGGCGTGAAACAGCACCACCGGAATGACGGCAACGGATCGGAGGCCGTCGATTTCGCGGCGATAATTCATGGCAGGCCCGCAGGTTCAGATACTGGATGGCTCTGCAGGATGCGACGGCTTACCGGCGCGGATCAAGCCTGTCTTCTGAAAAGAATGAAAAACCAAGAGCATATGTTGCCGGCAGATGCTTTTGCCACGGTTGCGGCGGGCCTTGCTGCTGCAAGCCCCGCCGGATTCGTGTTCTTTAATCCCGGAACAGCTTCCAGCGAGTCGGACGGAAGGCGACGCGGGAATGGTCGGACGTGACCTTTTCCGGCGGCAGCTCGATCTCGACTCGGCTGTTGACGGCATCGATCGCGAGTTCGACATGGCGCGTTCCGGCGACGCGGCGGGTGACGGTGACGAGGCCGGCAATGCAGCCGCCGGGTCCGTCGAGCAATTCGATGTCGTGCGGGCGGAAATAGAGCTGAGCGGGGCCGTCGGCCTCGCCCAATGCGCTGACGCCGATTGAGCGGCCCTCGATACAGAGCTGGCCGTTCTCGACGCGCACGGGCAGGATGTTCGACTGGCCGATGAAGCCGAAGACGAAGGGTGAATTCGGCGCGTCGTAGATTTCGTCGGGGGTACCGATCTGCTCGATCTTGCCCTTGCTCATCACGACGACACGGTCGGCGAGCTCAAGCGCCTCGTCCTGGTCGTGAGTGACGAAAACGGTGGTATGGCCGGTGCGGTCGTGGATTTCACGCAGCCAGCGGCGCAGTTCCTTGCGCACTTGCGCGTCGAGTGCGCCGAACGGCTCGTCGAGCAGCAGCACGTTCGGTTCCACCGCCATGGCGCGGGCCAGCGCTACACGCTGGCGCTGGCCGCCGGAGAGCTGCGCCGGGTAGCGTTTTTCAAGTCCGCTCAGCTGGACGAGATCAAGCAGCTCAAGCGCGCGATTGCGGATTTCAGCCTTGGCTGGCCTGCGCCCGGCCGGACGGATCGTCAGGCCGAAGGAGACGTTGTCGAGCACGGTCATGTGGCGGAACAGGGCGTAGTGCTGGAACACGAAGCCGATATTGCGCTGCTGCACGGTCTTGCGGGAGGCATCCTCATTGCCGAAATAGACGGTGCCCTCCGTCGGGCTTTCCAGGCCTGCGATCAGGCGCAGCAACGTCGTCTTGCCGGAGCCGGAAGGGCCGAGCAAGGCGATCAGCTCGCCCGAACGAATGTCGAGCGACACGTCGTTCAGCGCCGGAAAGCGGCTGAATTCCTTGCGGATGTTTTGAACGCGAACTTCCATGTAGACTTAACCTTTCAGTGCCGGCGGCTGGCGGCGATCTGTTCGCTGTACTTCATTTCAAGCAGCGATTTCAGAACGAGGGTGACGAGAGCCAGCAGGGCGAGAAGCGTTGCGACGGCGAAGGCGGCAACGAAATTATATTCATTGTAGAGGATTTCCACCTGCAGCGGCATGGTGTTCGTCAGTCCGCGGATGTGCCCGGAGACGACGGAGACTGCGCCAAATTCGCCCATGGCGCGGGCATTGCAGAGCAGGACGCCGTAGAGCAGGCCCCATTTGATGTTGGGCAGCGTGACATGCCAGAAGGTCTGCCAGCCGCTCGCTCCCAGCGAGAGCGCCGCTTCCTCGTCGCTGGTACCCTGTTCCTGCATCAGCGGGATCAGTTCGCGGGCAACGAAGGGAAATGTGACGAAGACCGTGGCAAGGACGATGCCTGGAACCGCAAACAGGATCTGGATGCCGTGATGCTGCAGCCATGGTCCAAGCAGGCTGTGGGAGCCGAACAAAAGGACGAAGACCAGACCTGAAATGACCGGCGACACCGAGAAGGGCAGGTCGATCAGGGTGGTGAGGAACGCCTTGCCCTTGAACTCGAACTTGGCGATCGCCCAGGCGGCGGCGATGCCGAAAACCAGGTTGAGCGGCACGGCGATCACCGCGACGAGAAGCGTCAATTCGATGGCCGAAAAGGTCTCCGGGTCGGTCAGGGCGACGAAGAACTCGCCCGGGCCGTTGCGCAGCGCTTCCGTGAAGACAGCCGCCAGAGGCAGGACCAGAAAGAGCGCCACGAAACAGAGGGCAAGGCCGATCAGCCCATAGCGCGCCAACCGGTGCTCCGATGTGGCGACCCGGACCAATTCGGTGTTACCGGTGCCGGAGGTTGTCCCATCATGCGCCATAGCCGTACCTCCTTCTGCTCCAGGCTTGTATCGTGTTGATGATCAACAGCATGGCAAAAGAGATCACCAGCATGACGGCGGCGATTGCGGTTGCGGCCGGATAGTTGAATTCCTCCAGGCGGATGACGATCAGCAGAGGTGCTATTTCCGAGATATAGGGAAGGTTGCCGGCGATGAAGATGACGGAACCGTATTCGCCGACGCCGCGGGCAAAGGCCAGTGCAAAACCGGTGAGGACCGCAGGTGCAAGTCCCGGCAGAAGTACGCGGCTGATGGTCTGGAACCGGTTGGCACCCAGCGTCGCTGCGGCCTCTTCCACCTCCTTGTCGATCTCTTCCATGATCGGCTGCACGGTCCTGACAACGAAGGGCAGGCCGACGAAGACCAGCGCAAAGACAATACCGAGGGGCGTGAAGGCGATCTTGATGCCGAGCGGGGTCAAAAGACTGCCGATCCAGCCATTCGGCGCGTAGAGCGTCGTCAGGGCAATGCCGGCAACGGCCGTCGGCAAGGCGAAGGGCAAATCGACCATGGCGTCGATGATGCGCTTGCCTGGAAAACGGTAGCGGACCAGTACCCAGGCGAGGATGACGCCGAAGACGACGTTTATGAGCGCCGCCACGAAGGCGGTTCCGAAACTGATGCGCAGTGCGTTAACGGTTCTCTGGTCGGTGGCGAGTTGCCAAAACGTGCTCCAGCCCAATGCGCTCGAGCGCCAGGCGAGGCCGGACAGAGGAATGAGAATGATGAGTATGAGCCATGACAAAGTAACGCCGAGCGCCAATCCGAATCCCGGAATGACGCTCGGCTGTCTGAATTGCCACAGCGAAGCTGTGCGTGTCGTCATAAAGTTTTATTGCCCCGGCTTGTAGATCTGGTCAAAGAGCCCACCATCTCCAAAATATTTTGGCTGAGCTTCCTTCCATCCGCCGAATTCGTCAATAGTCACGAGCTTCACATCGCCAAATCGCTTGATATCATTTGGATCGGCGACTTCCGGCTTGAAGGGGCGATAGTAGTGTTTGGCCGCAATTTTTTGGCCGACATCCGAATAGAGATACTTCAGATAGGCTTCCGCGACCTTGCGTGTGCCCTTGGTATCGACATTGCCATCGACCAGCGCCACCGGCGGTTCAGCCTTGATGGAGATGGACGGGGTGACGATGTCAAAATTGTCCGGGCCAAGTTCCTCGAGCGAAAGATAGGCCTCGTTTTCCCAGGCGAGCAGAACGTCGCCAAGGCCACGCTGCACGAATGTCGTGGTCGCACCGCGTGCGCCTGTGTCGAGAACCGGAACATGCTTGAACAGCTCGGTGACGTATTCCTGCGCCTTGGTATCGTCACCGCCATTGGCAGCGCGTGCCCAGGCCCAGGCAGCCAGGAAATTCCAGCGGGCGCCGCCAGAGGTCTTCGGGTTCGGCGTGATGACCTGAACGCCGTCCTTCACCAGGTCGCCCCAGTCCTTGATGCCCTTGGGATTGCCCTTGCGCACCAAAAACACGATGGTCGAGGTGTAGGGCGCGCTATTGTTATCGAATTTCGTCTTCCAGTCTGCCGGAATCTTGCCGGTTTCCTTGGCAATCGCATCGATATCGGCTTCAAGCGCCAGCGTCACGACATCGGCGTCCAGCCCGTCGATTACCGCACGGGCCTGCTTGCCAGATCCCCCATGTGACGCCTGAATCGTCACCGTCTCGCCCGTATCCGCCTTCCACTTTTCAGCGAAGGCCGCATTGAAGTCCTTGTAGAGCTCGCGCGTCGGATCATAGGAGACATTGAGAATCGTCGTATCGGCAAATGCAACACCCATTGCGCCGACCTGGCTGCCGATCTGGATGCTCGAGGCGAGAAGCGCCACCGTAAAGAATCTCGTGAGTTGTTTCGCTCGCATGTCTACCTCCGTTGTTAGCAGGTATACTCTATTCATTAGGTGGAATATTATAACGCAGAACTTTCCTTTTCCGGGATCGGCCGGAGAAAGTCCTGCCATCGACAGGGCCAATGCCGAAATCATTTGCCTCAAATTGGCCACGATAGGCAGTTCCCCCCAGCCGACGTTACCACGCCATCGCTAATGTAGGAACGTCAATCAAAGGGGAAACCGACGAAGCCGCGGCGGCGGGCGACCAGCTTGAGCGACCGGTCGGGCATGACCATGTATGTTTCCTCGATGCGTTCGCCGTAGGGGCCGTAGAAATTATTGTGAAGGGTGCTGCCGACCGGCGCCTTTCTGAGCTTGGTGCGGGGCTGGCCGCCATAGGTAATGCTGCCGGGGATGGGCTCCGGGCCGCGATAGGATCCGCCGTAGGACTGCGTCTCGACGCAGGACGTCAAAAACAGGGCGGCAAGGGCCGCAACGATCGCTTTTTTCATTGTCGAACTCCCAACCGGGATCACCGGACCCCTTACCTTGTTTGACATACCGTTTCCGGGATAATTTTCCAGCCCGCCGTTTGATGCGGTACCGGCTTGTTTCGCCGCAGGGTGGGCTCTCACGAAATATGCGCGCGAAAGTGTCATTTGCCGTGGTAAGGCCGAAATTGCATGTGAAACAGGCCGCCGGCAATACGGCCCGGGCGGCGGCGATTCGCCAGTCATTGCCGGGCTTGCTGGACATGCGGTTGGTGTTTCCTATGTCTTTGAGGGCCCAGAGGCGTCGCCGTGGCGGGCGAATAGAAGAGGAAAGAGGCTATGGCGGGTACCGCCGGCATATGTACACCGGACGATGTTCTGTCGTTCTGGTTCGACGAGTTGCAACCGCAGGATTGGTTCAAGCCGCATCCGGCGCTTGACAGCCAGTGCGAGCAGCGTTTCAGGACGACCCATCTGGAGTTGGCGCGTGCTGTTCCGCCGGAATGGCGCGCTACGGCGAAAAGCCGGCTTGCCACTGTCGTTCTTTTCGACCAGATGCCGCGCAATATGTATCGAGGATCGCCGCTTGCATTCGCGACCGACGGTCTCGCCTTGCGTGAGGCGACCCTCGCACTCGAAGCCGGGGCGGATATCGGCCTTTCGGTCGATCAGCGCGTTTTCCTTTATCTTCCGTTCGAACACTCCGAAAATCTTGTCGACCAGGCGAAATCGGTGGCGCTTTTCACGGATCTGGGCGATGGCTATTATCTGGACTATGCCATCCGTCACTGCGAGGTCATTCGGCAGTTTGGCCGGTTCCCGCATCGCAATGCGATCTTGGGGCGCGTTTCCACGCCGGCGGAGGTTGCGTTTCTCTCCCAGCCCGGGTCGGGATTTTGACCTGTCCGGCCATCGACGGATGGCGGGAAACCGCAAGACCGATTTTGCATCTGGCTGCCGCCCGGCCTATGGAACGCCGATTGTCTGCGCTGCGCCCCGATTCTGTTCTGGATCGCGGCCTGCCGGAAAAGGGATATGTGATTACCGATGATGTCTAAATTCTTTGCCGCTTTCCTGTGCTTGTGGATGTTTGCCGCATCGCTGCCCGCCATGGCGCAGCAGCCGGCCTTCAAAGCAGCTCCACAACCTGTTGCGGAAGTGGCGAGCCCGCAGGCGCAGGCCGCCGAGCAACTGGAAGCGGCAAACAAGAACCTTGCACGGCTGACCGATCAGACAAAGAACGCCAAGGATGACGACGGCCGTCTCGCCGAACTGAAGGTCGAGGTCGATGCGATCGCCAAGCAGATCATCGCCACATCGGTCGCCACCCGGCCGCGGCTGGATGAAATCAAGGCGCGTCTGGCCGAGCTCGGAGACCCGCCGGCGGAAGGCGCGCCGCCTGAGGCGGATGTCGTTGCGCAGGAACGCAAGCGCCTTGTTGCCGAGCGCAGCGAAATCAACGCCCTGACGGGGACGGCCGAGGACTTGTCGATCAAGGCAACCAAGCTGTCCAACGGCATCACCGCCACGCGGCGCGCGCTCTTCAGCAACACGCTTCTCAAACACACCGATATCAACGGTTCGATGGTGATGGAGGCCGTGGGCGCCCTGACGCTCGAACTGCGGGCCTCTACACGCACGGTCGGTAGCTGGTTGACGTTTGCGTGGAACTTCAAGCGTTTGCAGCTATTGTCGGCCTTGTTCCTGTCGCTGTGCGCGGCGCTCGTCCTGCTCGCCGGCACGCGAAGGCTATTTTTTCCGTTGATCCATCGCGAGCTGCTGAGCGAGGAACCGGGCTATATCACCCGCCTGTCGGTGGCGTTCTGGTCAACGATGGTTCCGACGGCGGCCATGGCGGCGTTTGCGGTCACGAGCTATTTTTTCCTTCAGGCTTTCAAGGTGCTGCGGCCCGATATCGCGCCACTGATTTCGATCACTTTGGCAGTCTGCGTCGCGCTGCTGTTCGTTTCAACCTTGTCGAATGCCGTTCTTGCTCCGAGGCAAAGCGTCTGGCGGCTTGTGCGTGTCTCCGATCATGGTGCGCGCCTTTTGGCGCTGTCGATCTTTGCCATGGCCGTTGTCAATGGCCTTGACTATCTCGCCGGCACTGTCAGCGAGGTCATGGGCTCGCCGGTAGTCTTGACGGTTGTCAAAAGCCTGATCGCCACCATCATCACCGGCATCATCCTGATGGCGATGTCTCTGATCAAGCCGATCGTCCCGGCCGGCGATACGCTGGATGGTCAGGGCAAGCCCTGGCCCCGGGCCGTTTCCTTGCTGTTCGTTTTCAGCGGCATAGTGCTAATCCTTGCCGCGTTGTCGGGCTATGTCGGTCTCGCGCGCTTCATCGCCACGCAAATCGTCATGACCGGTGCCATTCTGGTGACGATGTATATCGGTATGCTGACCGGCAAGGCGGTTGCCAAGCAGAACGCGCTCGCCGACACGATCGTCGGGCGCTATCTCGAAAAACGATTCGGGCTGGAGCAGGTTGCGCTGGACCAGACCGGCTTGGCCGCAGGCCTTGGAATCTACGTGCTGGTGGTCCTGTTCTTCATTCCGCTGATCCTGCTGCAATGGGGTTTCCAGATCGCCGATATCGAGGCCTGGGCTTACCGCATTTTCACCGACATCAATATCGGCAGCATCAAGATCTCGATCGTCGGCATCCTGGCCGGGATTTTGCTGTTTGCCGGCGGATATGTGGTGACGCGCTGGTTCCAGCGCTGGCTCGACGGCAATGTGATGGCGCGCAGCCGCGTCGATACGGGCGTGCGAAACTCCGTCAAGACCGGCATCGGCTATCTCGGCATCGGTCTTGCCGGCCTCATCGGTATTTCTGCGGCCGGATTTGATCTGTCGAACCTTGCGCTTGTGGCCGGCGCCCTGTCCCTCGGCGTCGGTTTCGGTCTGCAGAATATCGTCTCCAACTTTGTCTCAGGCCTCATTCTTCTGGTCGAGCGACCGTTCAAGGTGGGAGACTGGGTGGTCACGGGCACGACCGAAGGTTTCGTCAAGCGCATCTCCGTTCGCGCAACCGAGATCGAGACATTCCAGCGCCAGACGATCATGGTGCCGAATTCGCTGTTCATCAACGCCTCCGTCGGTAACTGGACGCACAAGAACAAGCTCGGCCGGTCGGACATTCCCGTGACCGTCAGCTATGACAGCGCGCCGCGACAGGTGATGGACACGCTTTTGCAAATTGCCGCTGCCCATCCGCTGGTGTTGARAAATCCGGAACCACAGGCTGTCTTCGCCGCCTTCGGCGAAGCGACCATGACCTTCGAATTGCGGGTCTACCTGGCCGATATCGTCAATGGCAACGGCGTGCGCAACGATCTTCGGCTGGCGATCTACGAGCGGTTCAAGGACGACGGGCTCGGCGCTCCGTTTCCCAAGGAAGTGCTGGAACCGGAGCCCCTGCCTCCAGGCCCGCAAGCCGATGCCCTGGCGCAACAGGTAGAGGCGGCCCGCCCGGGCGGGGTGGCGCCGCCCGCCGAGGAAGCCTTCAAGCGCAGTGGAACGCAGCGGCGGCCCCGGCGAGTCACCGTCGATGCGGTGGGCGACAAGGATTGATGGCTCGCGGTTAAACGATGGGAGTGGCGGTTGGCCGGCGCGACGATCGCCGCTGTTTTCGGTTTCTGGCGTTTTGTCGCCGGGGATTGATCGGGCAATCGTCGGACGTGGCAATTTGCGGTCTGTGCTTCTCTGGTCGTGCAGCACGATGATTATGTCGTAGACAGGCTCTACTGTCGGCGGTGCAAACTCTAAAATCGGTTTCAATATTCAATCAGGGTCTTGGGCAATGGCAGAATTTCCGCAAAAGGCGAAGGTCGTCATCATCGGTTTGGGTGGCATCGTGGGCGCGTCGATCGCGCACCATCTCATCGAGCGTGGATGGGACGATATTGTAGGCATCGACAAGTCGGGCATCCCGACCGACATCGGTTCGACGGCGCATGCCTCGGACTTCTGCTACACGACCAGCCATGATTATCTTTCGGTCTGGACCACCCAGTATTCGATCGATTTCTACGAGAAGATGGGGCACTACGCCCGCATCGGCGGCCTGGAAGTCGTGCGCACCGGCGACGACGCCTGGATGGAAGAGATCAAGCGCAAGCTGTCCTCCGCCAAGGCTTTTGGCACCCGCGCGCATTCCGTTTCGCCCTCCGAGATCAAGCAGATGTTCCCGCTGATCGAGGAAGATCAGGTCATGGGCGGCATGTTCGATCCGGACGCCGGCCTCGTCATTCCGCGTTCGCAGACGGTTGCGGGCAAGCTGGTCGATGCGGCCGAGAAATCCGGCAAGCTTCAGGTCTACGGCAACACGCCGGCCCAATCGCTGATCGTCGAGGGCGGCCGCATCAAGGGCGTCGTCACCCATCGCGGCACGATCATGGCCGATCACGTCATCGTCTGTGCCGGCATCTGGGGCCGTCTGATTGCCGAAATGGTCGGCGAGGACCTGCCGGTCATGCCGGTCGACCATCCGCTCACCTTCTTCGGCCCGTACAATGAATTTGAAGGCACGGGCAAGGAAATCGGTTTCCCGCTTCTGCGCGACCAGGGCAACTCCGCCTATATGCGCGACACAGGCGACCCGAAGACCACTGAAGGCGGCCAGATCGAGTGGGGCTACTACGAGACCACCAATCCACGTCTCTGCCACCCGCGCGAGATTCTCGAAAAGCATGAGGCGCGCCTGTCGCCGTCGCAGCGCGACCTCGATATGGAACAGATCCTCGAGCCGCTCGAAAAGGCCATGGAGCTGACCCCGATCCTGGGCGAACTCGGCTACAACGAAGGCCATTCTTTCAACGGCCTGTTGCAGGTATCGGCCGCCGGCGGCCCGTCCTGCGGCGAGAGCCAGAAGGTGCGTGGCCTCTGGTACTGCGTCGCCATCTGGGTGAAGGATGGTCCCGGCTACGGCAAGCTGATTGCCGACTGGATGACCGACGGCCGCACCGAAATCGATCATAACAGCATCGACTATGCCCGCTTCTACCCGCACCAGCTGACGGAAGAGTTCATCGAAGGCCGCAGTTTCGAGGCCGCGCAGAAGATCTACTTCCCGGCCGTGCACACCCGCGAGCCCTATGCGTCCGGCCGCGGCGTCAAGCGCTCACCCTTCCACGAGCGCGAGAAGGAGCTTGGTGGCTACTTCATGGAACTCGGCGGCTGGGAGCGTGCGCACGGCTACAAGGCCAACGAGCACCTCCTGGAAAAATACGGCGACAAGGTTCCGGTGCGCGAGAACGAGTGGGACAGCCGCCACTTCTGGCGCGTCTCCAACGCCGAGCATCTGGCAATGAGCGAGGATTGCGGCATCGTCAACCTCTCGCACTTCCACATGGTGGATATCGAGGGACCGGATCATGTCGAGCTGCTCGAATGGCTCTGCGCCGCCAAGATCGGTGGCGACGGCAACATCGGCAAGGGCATCTACACCCACTTCCTCGACGACGAGGGCATGGTCCGCGCCGACTTCACCGTCATCCGCATGGCCGACCGCTGCCGGTTGATCAACGGCGCCGACGCCGGCCCGCGCGACTTCCACTACATGCGCCGCGTTGCGGAAGACCGGGGCCTTGATGTCACCATCACCGACGTCACCGAGAAGTACATCACCATCGGCATCTGGGGCCCGAACGCCCGCGATACGCTGAAGAAGGTGGTTGCGGACCCGGCCGGCCTCGATCCCGAGAACTTCGCCTTCGCCGCAATCAAGCAGATCGAAATCGGCGGCCGACATGTCACCGCCTTCCGTATCTCGTATGTCGGCGAGCAGGGCTGGGAACTGCATATGAAGTACGAGGACGGCCTGGCAGTCTGGGATGCGCTCAGGGCAACCGGCGTCATGGCCTTCGGCGTCGAGACCTACGCGAACTCGCGCCGCATGGAAAAGAGCCTGCGCCTGCAGAACGCCGACCTTCTGACCCAGTACAACCTTATCGAAGCCGACCTTGCCCGTCCGAAGGTCAAGGAAGCCGACTTCCGCGGTAAGGCCAAGCATCTGGAATATAAGGCGAGGGCCCATCAGCCAGCCATGCTTTGCACGCTGGTGATGACGGAGAATACCGATAGCAAGGGCGTCAAGCGCTACCCGGTCGGCTCCATGCCCGTTATGGATCCCGAAACCGGCAAGGTGCTGGTGGACGAACTTGGCCGCCGCTCCTACACCACCTCGGTGGCTTACGGTCCGACCATCGGCAAGAACATCGCGCTTGCCTACCTTCCACACGCCTATGCCCAGGAAGGCCGCAAGCTGACCGTCGAATACTTCGCCGAGACCTACCCGGTCGAAGTCGTCGGTATCGGCTACAAACCGCTCTACGACCCGGAAAATCTCAAGCCAAAGAGCTGATCTTTTCACGGCCAGTTACACAGGAACCCGGCACCCGCTCAATCGAGCGGGTGCTTTTTTTGTTTCATTTGCGAGACTGGCTGCCTTATCTGCAGAGCTGATGGCTCGGCACGAGATGAACGCCGGTTATCCCGATCATTCAGCCCCTATTCAGCCGCCTCCTAATATTTTCCATGCAATTCCTCCGGCGTGCGTTAGTCTGGTGCGGGGCGAAGAGGCATCTTGTCCTGTCCAGGTCTACCGCCTGGAAAAGCAGGGTGCCAACAAGGGGCGGCGCTGAAGCGCTGATAGGCAATGAAAACACTCGTAAGCGCATGGGTTCTGACTGTCGCGATGGCTCTTCCGGCGTGGTCGGCGACGGTGACCAACAAGGATAGCGAGGCCGCCGTGCTGGTCGTCGTCGAAGGCGAAAGCCGCATGGAAGTGGCCATCAGTGCCGGCGGGACGGAATCGATCTGCCCCAGCGGCTGCTTCATCACGACGCCGAGCGGCGACCGCATCGGTCTGCAAGGCGACGAAACGATCGAGATCGTCAACGGCTCGGCCGTCGTGAAGTAAGGCGCGACGACTGCGCGATACGCGCGATTAAGCAGGAACGTACGTTAGCCTAATCACGTCCTCGCCAACGTGATCGGTGGAAACAAGGCGGAGTGGTGGCCGCGGGCCGGCGAAAAATGGCTTGCCTCGACCAAGCACGACGGGGTGGAAGTAGAGTCGATACTCATCAACAAGACCAAGGTCGGTTAGGCTTTGCGCCAGATCTGGTCCGGAAACTGCAATCTCCCCAGCGAGCCGGGCCCTCAGGCCACGTATCACTGCCTCGATGTCATCCTCGACAAGTGTTGCGTTGGGGCCGACTGACGTCAACGAGCGCGACACGACCCATTTCGGTTGGTGCCGCCACGCCGCCGCGAACTCGCGTTGCTCCGCATTCCACTCAGGATGGTCTTCGTCCCAGTAACGCATGATCTCGTACATGCGGCGACCGTATACGCTGCCCGTCAGGTCGCGTACTTGCGCTATCCAGTGACGAAAGAGCGCGGGGCCAGGCGCAAATTCCTGGTAGTCGACGTAGCCGTCCAGAGACTGGTTCATTCCAAAGACGAGTTTCGCCATGCTGCAAAATCTCCACCGCAGGGGTATTCAGAATAGCCTGAGGCGGCATTACGCAAAAGTGAGGTTGGGCTGCGCCGCTTTGTCGGAGTGACGAATAACCAAAGGACCGCCAACCACCCTCGTGCGACGGGGTAAAAACAGCGCGGCCTGGCCTGTGCTGCTTATGCGTCCGGTCCGAATCTCAGCCTTTTCTTTTCGCATTGAAGCGGGCTCTTATTTCAGCAAGCAATTAACGACTGCGAAAACCTTTCTGCGTAGCTTGGCCCCGGGGACAATCTTTTCAGATAGGCGATCAATGTCATTTTTCGGCGTGTCCGGAATGTACTATTCCGGTGAATCCTTGCAGCAGCATCGTATTGTGCTTGCCGAGGATTCCAATCTCTTCTCCGCCTTGGTCTCCAAGAGGCTGAAGGAACTTCTCGACATCGACGTTATCGTCTGCCGCGACTATGACGACCTGCAGTTCTCCGTCGAAAACGCTTCCTTCCCGGCAACGCTCGCCATTTCCAACATCAATCTGCCCGGCGCCGAAAACGGCGAGGCGTTGTCCTATCTCATCGACATGAGCGTGCCGACGATCGTCTTTACCGGTACTTTCCAGGAAAGCACCCGCGAAACAATCCTTGCCAAGGATATCGTCGATTATGTTATCAAGGACAGCGTTTTCGCTGTCGATATGCTGGCAGAATCCGTCTGCCGCTTCCTGACGAACCACAAGCACCACGTCCTGATCGTCGATGACAGCCCGACGGCGCGCGCGCTTTTGACGACACAGCTGAAGCGCTACAATTTTCGCACCAGCTCGGCCGAAAGCGGAGCTGCGGCGCTTGAATTGCTGAAGAAGCATCCGGACATCGGCCTGGTGATCACCGATTACAACATGCCGGATATCGACGGCTTCGAGTTGACCCGCCGTATCCGCGGCGCCTACGGGCCGCATCAGCTACGCATCATCGGTGTGTCGTCTTCCGCAAACCGTCTCCTGTCGGCGCGTTTCCTGAAAGCGGGCGGCAACGATTTCATGCTGCGCCCGTTCGTCAATGAAGAGTTTTACTGCCGGGTGAACCAGAATCTCGATACGCTGACCAAAATTCAGACTTTGGGCGCGAAAATCGCCAAAAAAGCATAAAGCCGCCGTTGATGGCGGCTAAGACAAAAGCGGCGCCAGGCTACCGGCGCCGCTGTTTCAGATGAGATGTTTACCGCGCTGCCTGCAGCGTCAGCTTGCGTTCGGCGCGTTCCTGCTGGGGCGACCGGTTGTAGAGTTCGCGATAACACTTCGAGAAGTGCGAAGCCGAGACGAAACCGCAGGCGACCGCGACTTCGACCACCGGCATGGCCGACTGCACGAGCAGGTGGCGGGCGCGGTCGAGGCGAATCTCCAGATAGTAGCGGGCAGGGGAGCGGCCCATCTCCTGGCGGAACAGGCGCTCGATCTGACGGCGCGACAGTCCGGCACCGTCGGCGATTTCCAACAGTGACAACGGCTCGGAGAGGTTGCCTTCCATCAGTTCGATGATCGACAGGACCTTGGCATTCTGCACGCCGAGACGCGCGCGAAGCGGCAGGCGCTGGCGATCATGCGGTCCGCGTACACGATCGGTGAGGGCCTGTTCACAGACGCGGTTGACGAGGTTTTCGCCGAAATCCTGATCGATCAGGTTCAGCATCATGTCCAGCGAGGCGGTGCCGCCGGCGCAGGTGTAGATGTTGCTGTCGATTTCATAAAGATCGGCATAGACATCGACCTGCGGGAAGCTTTCGGCGAAGCCCGGCAGGTTTTCCCAGTGAATGGCGCAGCGCTTGCCCGTCAAAAGGCCGGCAGTTGCCAGCACATGGGCGCCCGTACAGAGACTGCCAACGGAGACGCCGCGATTGTAGACCTCCCGCAGCCAGGCATTGACGGATTTGTTGTTGAAGTCCTCGACATAGATGCCGGAACAGACCAGCACCATGGATGGCCGGTTCTCGCCGCCGAGAAACTTCCGTTCGTCGGCAAGTGAGGTGTTCACCTCCAGGCCGATGCCGCTCGATGACAGCACCTGCGAGCCGTCCGTCGAGGAAAGGCGCCACGTATAGGCCTCATAGCCCAGCATACGATTGGCGATGCGCAGCGTTTCGATCGCTGCGGAAAACGGCAGCATCGAGAAGTTGGGCACGAGAAAGAAGACGAGAGATCGCTTTTTGGTCAGTGGCTTGTTCATCGAAGGGTCCCATGCGCCGCGGATGTCGCATTTGTCACGTGGAAATGCGTCATCAAGCTTTCCTGAATGCGACATTGGCATGGATGCCAGCGACTGGGAAGAAATAAATTCCGGGCCCCTGAGGTGGCCTGCCTCTAAAATGGGCATAATAGGGGAAAATGGCCGAAAATTTCACTCCTAGCGACAAAAATGTCGTATCCACGTCTTGCGGCCCCGAGTTGCAGCCGGTTTTTTGATGCCTATCCGGACGTGTCCTTGACTGTTTACGACATCACGGAGGGGTGGCGAGACGTGTCGGAAATAGGCCATGCAAACCGCATGGTTTTCAACAAGCAAAAAGGGCATTCCGCCGTCCTGGCCGAAATGCCCTTTGCTAAACACGATTGACGGTTTTTCGACACGGCGGACCGTCACCGGCCGTTGCTGCCTGCGTCATCGTGGTGATGCTGCACCCTTGCTCCTGTCGGCGGAAGGGTAGCCGATGTCCTTCAAGGTGTCGTAGGGCAGGTTTTCAAGAGCCCGCTCGGTACGGTGCCGCTTCCACGAGGCGACAGCACGTGCGTGYAGGCCGAAAAGGGCCGAAGCAAAGGACGAGTGCCTTGACTTGCTACTATGTTCYAAACTGAAGAATGCCATTGTTCTGGTTCCTTTTGACTGGGAGGTTTCAAAAGGTCGCGACCATGAGAGAGTAATGCCGGAACGCCATTCATCATTCAAGCGAATATAATTGATCTCTTGCATCAAGAAACATGATGCATCCGCGGATTGAAATGACGTTTTAAAACCGTCGAAAAATGTAGAGACCAACAAATTAAAATTCTCAATCCAAGAGATTGCGACGCTGACATGTAGATTGGGATTTTCGGAATCGCGAAATGCACCTCGCATTGCCGAAATCAATGGATTGCGGATGTGCTTCACGCGACTTGCATTATCGCCGAGAGCTTCCGCCTGACGACGATTGCGATTTTATCCAAAAGATTGCGATTTTGTAGAAAGTGTGCATCCAGCTCCGCTGCTAACCCCAGAAAGCTTGATATCGCGGGCCGTGTGAGGAGGGTTGTTGCCCTTTCTCGGGGCTGTCAATCAAGATCGGAAGCGGGGCAGGGAGTTCCGGACCGACCACAATAGCCTCTCCTTGCGCTAACGAGGGGATGAATGCTGCCGCATCCCGATCCAAATCTCCACACGCTCGTTCTATCGTCTCTCGATCCCGGTCGTTTGTTAGCCGATGGACGAACAGCGTGCCCAGCTGGCTGAGCACGTCGGATGGGACATCGCGAGGCCTCTGGGTGGCGATAGCTGTGGTTAGCCCATATTTACGACCTTCCTTCGCTATGAGGCCGAAAGCATCAAGGGAAACCTGGTTCGCGTCATCGCCAATTGATCGACCAATAAATTGATGCGCTTCGTCGAGGAAGCAGACCAGTGGCTGGTTCTGGAAGGTGTTCTTGCGAGCGAGGCCGAGCAGGTACCGCCCGAGCGAGTTTAGCAGCAGCTCGCGGGTGTTGTACTTGTAGCTAACATGCTCGAACGAAAGAACCAGGGCGTGCTGGTTCCGGTCTGCGATGAATTCATCGAGAACGGCACAAATGTCGACGCCATCGTCAGAAAAGAGGCATCGCATTTCCGGAGACGATAGGTAGTTCTCAATGCGCACGTTAAGCGAGTTGCAGTTGCCGAGAAGGAAGTCATCGTGTTGCCCGTAGTTGCCCATCTCATCATTGGTGTATTGCTTGACGCATTCTTCCCGTATCTGGTCAGAGAGCAGCCTGACGTCAAAATCGCAATGGTGTGAGTCCATTTCACTGGTAAGGGCAATAAGTGCGAGTGAGACCGCATTTCGGCTTTTCCCTGCTTTCCTAATGACGCCGCTTCTTCGGACCTCCACGAATGCATTTTCGGTGATGTAGAACTGTTGGTGGTCGCCCGCGACCTTCTCCATTCGATAGCGATAGGGCTCTTTACGCAGAGCGCTAACTAGCCTCAAACTTTTGATTGCACTCCTGAGGTTGGGGCCTTGAGCTTGCGCTGACGGCGTGAGAAGTGCGTATAGGTCGACTTCCGACAATTTTTTGTATGGGAAATGCGCGAGCGGTTGCTTCTCTGTCGCCTGAGAAAAAGAGAACTCGGTAGCCCCCGATACCTTGCCCTGGAACTCGCCGGTCGGGTCGAAGAGAATGCACTTCCCCTTCAGCCTTACTATTTCATTCAAAAGTTTGGATAGCGTCCAGCTTTTACCGCCACCCGTCGCACCGAATACTCCACAATGGCGTCCAAACAGCTTTTCGGGCGGCATGGCTATAAAGCTATCCGTGATCCCGGACAGGCGACCGAGGTTCACCAGAAGCCTCTCCGTTTGACCGGGCTCCAGTTCCCCTTGGAGAGCTTCCTGGATGGCCGTCGCCAGGGCGCTACCGTCAGCAAGAAACACCCCGTCGCCAACACGCGGCTTCACATTGATGCCGCGCGTGACCTTATGGGTCGTTTTGCTGACGGTAGCTAAGAGCTGGGCGCGACCTTGGGGCTCAGCGATAACCTCGCTTTCCATCTGCCGTTCAAGGCCAGGCCTCTGACGGTCAGGAATAGCAACTTCGGTAATACGACCAAGGATACATTCCTTGTCGCAATCAATAAAGACAAAGTCACCTGTCGCACCTCGGGCCAACCCCCTCTGGCCACTCGCTGCCAGTGCCAACGRCACGGTCAGCTCAATTGATGCGGCGGACACGCGGGTTACTGTGCCAAGCCGTTTGTCTTGATCGATGAGCGCGTTTACCGGATCAATCACGCTGGAAAATCCCTGATTTGGTCCAGACGCATCTGTAAGCGTTGTCGATCCGACTCTCCGGTGATCGTTGGCATGGCGTCCACTAAGTCTTCAAAACGACCATTAAGGACGGTAATGCGGGGGTCGCCCTCTCCGACTAGACGCATAATCCTTTTCTGATACTGCCGTTGGACACCGATTTCCAGATCGATCAGGTGGCCACCGGCCCCGATTGCATCAAGTCTGACCACCGGAACGAAAGACGGGTCTACAAGAATAAGCCGCAAGCTCAGGTTTGACTCCAATGCAGACCAGATTGGTGCGCTGATGTGATCGTCGGCAAAGCCGAACCCCGCAACAACCAGCGTCGTGTCAGGTTCTCGCAGGGCTGCCTGGAATGCGGCGAACATATCGAGATACGGCACCTCGAACGCCTCCTGATACTTCGTCGACCTCGGGTATATCAGTACCGGCTTTAATCCCTCGGTATCGTTGGCTTGGGAGCGTATGACGACTCCATCTTGTTTCCGCCGCCAGTCAACTGACCCGTGAAGCTTATACAGGTGAAAAACGCCGTCGATATAATCCGCCTTTGTGCCCGATGTCGCCCTTCGGACAATGTCGTGCTGGAAGTAATCCCGGTTAAAACGTTGTTCGGCGCTGTGTGAGAAACCATCAATGAGGACAACCCCGATACGGGCGGCTGATTCTTCCAAGCACAGGTCATAGTTGGTGGTAAAAAGTCTTACGCGGGGCTTTTCCACCGCCCGCTTAGCCAATTTCTGAATTAGGGCCTTGTGAGCGGAGAGCACGGTTTCGTTGTCGACGAAGTCAACCCTCTGCAGAATCGCACTCTCGGCCTTATCGATAAACTGTTTTAAGACGGTGACAGGATCAGCCGAGCTGTCCGATGGCGCAACCTCACCAACGGGCTTCTGATTTTTAGCCCTAGCTTCCAAGAGTTCAAGCTTCATTTTACAAAGACTTAGAAGGTTCTCGATGTCGCCAGCCTTACCTTCTTCGGGCAACGAGCCGATGACATCAATCACCACGTTGTCGAAGTCATCGTGACCAAACAAATTTCCTTCGCAAACCTTGTCCCTCGCGGCATGCCACAAGTCGGCCATTCCAGGGGCTCGTTTGACAGTCGCGTTCTTTGCGCAAAAAGAAGCCCCCGAACCCAGCAAGGCTATCACGTTGGTAGAATGAAGCGCCTGGCTCAGTGTGTCCTCAACGCGCGTCTTAGCTCCGGCTATCCTCCTGCTCGAAGCATCATCTGGATCGGCGTCGCGGTCTTCCCAGGCAAGCCACTTCCCCTCTCGGGTAAGGAGACGTAAGTTGGCAGCCAATCCTGCCCTGTCTGACCAATAATCGCTCACGCCACCCCCGACTCGAAATTCTATAGTAAGTTGAGGAGGAAGGTATCTGACGTGGTTGTTGATCCGCAACCCGACGGTCGGCCTACTCGGCACATATGGATGTCATCCAACGTGCTGAATTGATCGAATTTCCGGCCTCGGGGAGCAAGGGTTTAGAACTTGCAGCACCCATGCTTCAGCGCTCAAACCCTTTTTGTGTTTCCGAAACCGGCATTCGGCCTCAGAGCTTTCTCAAGGAATTCTTTTAAATTGCGGAAAGGAATTCGATAAGGAAATACACCCTGCATTTGGAAGGAAAAATCCTAGCAACGCGCAAGAATTCCTTTGGAGAGCTGCCTGTCTTGGAAATTCTCGGTCGGCGGTAGTGAGAGAAATTCCTTTGTGGGTGGCCACCAGCACGCTTCGACACAGTGGCTTTAGAGCTAAAACCCACAGATGCTCAAGGAATTACAGAGTAACGTGTGGAAGGCGAATTCCTCTGGAATGCCCTTATGTTTGAAATGTCAACATTTTAAGCGACCAAACGATTTGCACGTTAATTCTAATAGAATTCCTTTAGAATTGACACTCCTCTCTAGGTTTCCAAGGTTTTCTTCTTGCGGGGCTTCCGAGTCCTAAATCGTTTGATGCGCTCGACCGGCTCGGTAACCGGCTCACCTACTAGCCAATAGCCGTTGTCATGATAGACAAAAGCGTCTTTTGCTTCCCACAGTATCTTCCCGATACGGTGGAGAGGACGCGGGGAGTCGATAACGAAGCCCGCAGCAGTCATTTTCTCAAGCAATTCCGCTCGACTAAGCGGATGCCCCGTCTCCTTCAATATCAGGTAGGCCTGTTGTCGAACTTGCCAGGCTTGCCCGTTTTTCCGCTCTGCATGCCGTTTTGCGAAGCCTTCAGGCACCTTTAAGGCTTCAGATGCGATTTCCTCGGCTTCTAGCTGCGTAGTTTGGATCAGCGTCAGCTGTCGCTTCGCCTCCCGGATTCGGCTGACGTCCTTCTCTCTCTCTCGGACCTGTAGAGTGAGCTTTTCGATCTCTTGTTTGAGAGCATCGATGTCGATCCCCTGACGGGTGATCTGCTCGTCAAGAGAGGCAAGTATCGCCCCAATCGCCTTATCCGGCTTTGAAGGATGGTTTTCAACCGAGGTCATCATGACCCTTCCATCTCAGATAGAATCGCTTTAAGCGTTCCATTCAGTTGCTGCTGGCGGATGTCTGAGTTCGTGCCAGCTGTATTAGTAAGCCTTAACACCAAGAGAACAGCCTGTCATCTGCGGACCCGAAAACATAGGGGCGCGGAGCGGAGTTCTTGTTTCCTATGCACAGGATTTTTTAAAAGGAGCTAGCATGGACGTCGATATTGAAAACGTTTCGACGACGGTTGAGGAACGGTCGGCAGGGACTATCGCCAGAATTCTGTGGGCCAGTGATGGGGGCCCCGTTCGCCGGATCATAAACGGGCGGCAAACCAAGCCCACTGGCACTTTTCCGTCAATCAAGGCCGGGATGACCATGCCTTGGGAGTCTCGCCTGGAACGTATAGCGTTTCAGATGGCCGATGCCTCCAGTCGCATCGATATGTGGCTGGCACAGCCCCATCGGTTAGAAATGATGGTGCGCGGTCGGGGTGCTCCGCTCTTGTACTTCCCGGATATGATGCTGAAGGCCCGAACCTCTCTCGGTATTGACCTGCAAAGGGGAATGTCTTTCTCGGAGGCGGCCGCGAAACCTGTGGKAAGAGGCGCGAAGGAGCATTTGCAAACGATCATTCTTGAAATCAAGGAGGATGTTGATCCCCGCGATGGTGATGRGGCCTATCAGCAGAAGCTCGTTTTGGCGAAGGAGGTTTATCGCCGTCGCGGGTTCAAGTTCTTCGAGCTAAGGCGGAAGAAGCACTTCACCTATGAAGTGATAGAGACCGTGAGGCGTTTGAATTTCGACAAATGGGTCGCGATTGATGCTTACGATGAGCATCTATGCCAGAACGAGTTCAAGAGTGACGGCCCAAAGCAGTATTGGCGGTTGGCGAAAGCGCTGGGCGACGGTCCCTTTGGTCGGGCGAAGCTTCATGCGCTGCATTCGCGCGGCTTCGTTTCGATTGACCTGAACACGGGTCTGAAGGGAAACACCAACGTATGGCTCCTTGAGCGGGAGGCCTGGCGGTGATTTTAGACCTTTCAAAAGGGGACCGGCTCCACTTCGTGGGGTCGGGAGCTGAAGTTCGAGGTGAGTTCGTTGTTGAGGGCGAGGGCTCAGCCGATCCACTCGAATTGAGGGCTGTCGCTACCGACAACCCTTATAAAATTGCCCGCATTGACTATGCCGTTTTGCAGGCCACTGGCGGCGTCATCCGTCTTGAGCGAGAAGGCGTGGTCACCGCGTTGATTACGGCGGCCGACATAAAGGTGTTGCAGGAGCCGCTAGACGCATCTCCAACGCCATCGCAGCTGAAGGCTTGGCAGATTCGCCGGAGAGATATTGAGAGAGCAGGGCGATTGCTCTTCTACGTTCGGTGCTACGACAATAGCCCTACGTTCGTCTCACGACAGACTAACAAACTCGATGCCTTCATTCTTAGTCGGTTTGATAAAGCCAAGGAGGCGGGTTGGAAGATAGCTCCTTCGGCCAGCGCCCTCCGAAAAGCGATTGCGAAGGGACTGCCAGGTAGACGATCTCTGGGTTTGTATCTGCGCAAGAAAGGCAGCGCTGTATCACGCTCCAAATGGGAAAAGTGGGTGTACGAGCTGGGCCAGCAGATGGTCGCCTACTATTGGGGCGACTGGAAGGTGAAGTTCATCGATGCCCATAAGTGGTTCGATGTTCGGTTTTACCAGAAAATCGACGCCCTGAAGGCCGAAATTGAGGCTGCCGGAGGCGAATTCGACGCCGCTCTTTTGGACGACGGTTCGTATGGGAACCTAATTCCTATTGTTGTGCCTTCGCCTGGGACAGCCAAGTGGATCGAACCCCCGGTAAATCAAACCTTGACCAACTGGATTTACGCGGCGCGATCCCATGCCACCGTCAAATCCAAATGGGGTATTGCACCGGCTAATCGCCAGCTGAGAGGGCGGGGCTCCAGTCTGAAGGCTGTCGCGCCGTTGGAGGTGCTCGTTTTAGATGCGACGGTGGGCGACATCTGGGCTGTCGAGGAAGTTCAGATCGATGGCAGCGTCAAAATTGTCCTCAAGCGCCCGTACATAGTATGGGCGATGGACCTTTATTCCCGCATGGTCCTAGGGATGGTCATGACGTTCGAGCCGCCGAGCGTTGCGACACTGATGGCATGCCTTCGTGAAGTCATGAAGCCTAACGTGGAATTGATCCAGCGTTTCGGTGAGGCCAAAGGTGCAACAGATGGTTTCGGGCTCTGGCAGTGGCTGATCCTTGACAACGCGTTGGAAAACATCGGTGTCAGCTTGCAGCTGGTCGGCGACGTCGTCGGCTTTCAAGTTGATTACGCTCCGATACGAACACCAGAATACAAACCATGGATCGAGCGGCTTATCAGAACGATGAATTCGCACCTTCATTCGTTGCCCGGCGGCATTCCATATTCGCCTGATATCCTGCGAGCCAAGAAGCTCGACCCTCGGAAGGGCGCACAGCTTCGATTAAAAGATATTCGTGCACTTACAGATCATAAGATCATCGAATATCACCTCGACGAACACGACGGTATTGGGATGGCCCCCGCCCGTCGTTGGAGTGAAGGCTTGATCGAGTTTGGCCGTCGAACGATTGATGACGCCAGGGCGATGAACCTCATCCTGGGGCGCTACAAGAGCCGCACTTTGACTGCTTCCGGCATAGAGTTCGACGGTCACGTTTTCCACGACCAGGCCATCACAACGATGTTGCTGAATGACTTGGCCCGCCGGAATCGGGAGCGTGGAGATGGAGACCAGTCAGCCACGTTTCGAGTGCATTTCTTTTACGACCCGATGAACGTGACTTCGATATCGGTGATCAACGAGTACACCAAAGAAATCGTTGAATTGCCCAACAGTGATGAGTTTTATGCCGCCACCGTTGTTTCGTTTGCATTCGCGGCCGGGGAAAGGGCGAAACAAGCATTGGCCAACAAGGTTTTCCACTCGCGAGAGGAAAGAGCCCGTTTTCGTGCGGAGTACGAGCGCGAGCTTGCGGCCAAACTTGCCACCGACACCCATGGCGAGGGCAAGCGGACGATTCGGACCATCCATGGCGGCCCGGTGTTGGAACTCGAATTGGTCCCTGGTGACAGGATTGTCGATGACCTAATCGATCCGTCGATCTCGGGAATGCCGAAAGCTCGCAACGTTCCCGTCAAGATGGCGCTTAGCTCCAAAACGGGCGACCTGATAATTCCAAAAGGTCGTAAACCAGCAACGAAATCCAAAAATCCCGCGAAAATTCCGCAGGTTAAGGCGGCAAACGACCCTGGCAAAGCGCAAGTGGGGGAGCCAGTCACCGCCTCTGCGACCGATACGACACTATCTGACAGCAATGCTGTTGATACCGAGGCAATGCTCGACGAACTCGACCGCCTCTACAATATCTAATCCCAAACTCAAAATTTGAAGAGGACTAAACGATGAACACCCGTTCAGCGACGAACACGATTGCGTTTGCTTTCCAGAGCATGAGGATCGAGCACACATTTATGAAGAAAGCGCATTTGTGTTTTGACGGCCTGCGCGAAACCCGCCGCCAGATTCTCAATATCGGGCTTGGGGGATACGAGGCCAAGTGCGTCACCCTTTTTGCCGACACACAGAGTGGCAAAACAACAATTTTGAAAGCTTATCTCGAAAAAAACGTGGTGGACAGGTGCTACGAAGTCGGCCTTTTCAGTAGAGAGGTGCCGAGGACGCTGGTTGCTGCATTGCAGCGTGTGGTCGTCCGGGTTTCGGTGTCCGGCACGTCGACGCTGATGTCCCTTCTTGAAGACATACTCAGGGCCTACGGGGACCCAAGGCCAGAGACCGGCAATATGGGCTCGAAAAAGCATCGAATATTTCGGTACATGCAAGAGTTTCGGACAGAACTGCTTATCTTCGATGAAATGAACCACCTCAGGATCGGTGCCAGGGGGGGGTATCAGAGCGCAGAGGCCACCAGGGTCCATAATGTGCTGAAAGACTTCTTGCTGGGTGGGTGCCCTATCGTGTTTGTGGGGACCACCGAAGCGCAGGCGAAGGTCCTGAGTGACTTTCAGATTCGTGCCCGTTGCGTGAAATCGCTCTTTTTGGGGCCGTTGGTCTATGGGAATACCGAGCATCGGAGAGCCTTCACAGAATACTGTGGGATGTTGGGCATCAATCTCATGCGATCTGGACTATTTCCAGAGCGAAGCAATTTTCTCGAAGACGACATCGTACCACGGCTGTTTGAGGCGGCCGGTGGCTATTTCGGTCACGCTGCTAACATCGTAGAATTGGCCGCTCACTATGCCAAGGACGAGGGCGCTAAGCGTGTGGAACGCTGCCATCTGAGCGCGGCTGCGGACGACTATTCGGTGCTCAACAAGCTGGCGACACGCAACCCCTTTGAAGAAGAGCTGGAGTTTGCCGATGCTTGATATAGTCGACGATAAGAATGGTTTGGTCGAACACCTTGCATCTCTCGTTGGGATGAAGGGAAAGATGTTGGCGATACCCACTGATATGCAAGAGGGTGAGGCGCTGAGAGACACGGTGTTGCGGGCGTCCGAACGAAACGGGTTCAGGAACACCAAGATGGCGGTTGATCTCGCTGGAAGTCGCTCGTTCAAGAGTGTCGCGGCAATTCCTATCGGCCCTTCGGACGAGATCGACAGGTTGGTCAATATTCTGGGCATCCGGAAGGATTCGGACGCTGCMCGTCGCATGCTCTTGGAGCCGGAGTCGTCGGGACGTGACTGGATCAACTTTTTCGGCATCAACGTCCGTCGCGGACATCTCAGCGGGGCGAGGCGTGTCTCGCCTCGTTCTCTTCGGCTGCATGGTCGCCAAAAGGCAATGTGGTCTCTGAAGCCATTAAGTTTCGATCCAGAAACTCGTGAAAAGCTGCTCGATCACTGCCCGGTCTGCAATCGACAGCTCGGCTGGTCTCGCAGCTACGGGGTTGGGTTCTGCGACATTTGTACCTCGCCAGGAAGTTTTGTTGGTGCGGTGGACCTTCGCGAGTTCCCACAGCCGGTTGTCGAAGTAAATGATGACGAGGCCCTTCGGTTCGTAACAGACCTCGTCGATCCTGAGCGATTGCACGCGATTAGTTCCGTCCCATTGCATCGCGATTTGGCGGAGCAGAACCGAGGCGATCTATTTCAGTTTGCAATTCAGCTGGCAGGGGTTAGCCAAAGGAACGAGGGTATTCATAGCGATGCGCTTAATCCCTTATGCATTGCCAAAGCGGGAAGGGCTTTGTTGGGCTGGCCAGACGCGTACGATGCTATGATCGCGGCATCGAAGCCTAGGTCGGCTATGAAAGAAGACCCAAGCAAAGATTTATCCAATCGGCTCCGATACGATCCGACCCTGTCTCCTTCCGTCAGAGGTCTTTTAAAATCCCGCTTCGAAGTCGACTTGCGTAAGCAGGTAGTGCGGCGTCAGCAAGAATTCGGAACCCAGGTGCCGTATCAGTGCTCTGTAGCACAGCCTCTTCGGCAAGCCCGCAGTGAGCTGCTGCGCCTTAGGTCCAATTCTGCTCCGGATAGCGAAGTCGCGGTGAAAGTCCTGCGCGATGCGCCTGAGGCTCGCCAGCTTTCCAAAGTGCTCGGGTTGCCCGTCCCCTTTCTGGTCGAGCTTTACGATGACGGTATGGTGTCTGAATTGACTAGTGTTCTCGGTAATTTCCGAAAGGCACGCCGAACGCACTGGACTACTTCGTTGCTGCAAACGTTAAAGACAGCACCATTGGTTGAGCCATCTGGTATGGTCTCGCTTGCCGTGCTCAGCTTTCAGATGGCCCACATGGATGGAAAGCGGTGGGTGCAAATTTTTCGTGCCATGGCAGACGGCCGTGTTTCTGTTTCGAGGGGAGCAACTGACAAAGGTTGCGATGTTCGAAACCTTTATATACCGCGAACGGATCAGCTCCAAGCCGTGCTTATGGGAAGCAGACAAGTATCGGCCACCGAACGGGTGCCGCTCCGACAGTGTGAGAGCGGGCTTGCGATGGGTATCTCCCGGCCCGTAGTTGCCTGCTTCATTAAAAATGATTTGCTCCCAACAAACCCGACGATCAACGATATTGGTGACCTGAGGAAACATTGGATGCTTGCTTCGGAAATCCGTACAAAGTTGCTTTTGGAAAATCGAGTCGCCACTCAAAGATTGAGGGCTTTGGAGAAGTCCGAGGTTGCGCGGCTGTCCGTCGGGCTGACTACACTATGGTCGAGGGTGGGGGCATGCGAAAACCTCGGACTCCAAACCAGATTCCATAGGTAGCCGAGCAGATCGAGATATAAGCAAACGACCATTGGCGAGTGCCGATGAGGGCGCTGATAAATGCAACTATGGCCAATCCTGCGGCGTCCTCACCATAAACGGCCGAGATGCCGGTGAAATCCTGATCTCGGAAGGCCTGGCAGTAGCATTCATCTGCGGCAAGACCAACTGCCCTCGCACGCCAAAGCCTTGGTGCCACTATCGACTTCATGAAACTTTTGAGCGTGTCTTTAGGCAAYAGCTAACTGCTGCTTGCTATGAGACCCTATGCAATTCGAAAGGACCCCTTTATGCGCGCCGTCGTTCAGCCCATCGAAAAACATCTCTCCTTTGCGGCATTGGGCGGCTTCATTGGAGTGTGCAACGACATCGCAACGCCTCTTGCCGGATCGAGTATTTACGGCGTTCTCGTAGGAGGTATTGCGTTCGGGCTCGGGCTCCTGTCCTGGTCAACTCTCGGCTGGAGCAGAGATATCACAAAGGGCCTGATCGGCGTCGGCGGCATCATGACGATCTGCAGCGTCTATTTCCTTTATCAGACGCCCTCCGGCCCGGAGGGAAGCGACGGCTTCCTTGCCAGCAAGTTTGAGCTGGTCAGCAAGATGCAGACGGAGATGATCGGGAAGCTCGATGATATCCACGTTGAAACGAAGAAGATCGCCGCAAACACCGAGACCTTGATCGAAACGACGGACGACCTTCGCGGCTATTCGATCAGCGACGAACGATTCATTCAGGCTCTCTCGACTGGCGACAAGAAGACCGTCGCTATGGCCTGCAGGTCTGGTCTCAGGGCGACAAAGTTCATTTTCTTCGGTGGATCATCTCACAATGAGCCTGTCGAGTCCTATCAGGACCCTGGCATGGTCAGCTTCTTGGTGGACCAAGGCTGTGTTCCCCGAAAGAAGCTGTGCCGCGAGCTTTTCGTGGAGGAACCCTTCAAGGGCTCGATGGCGCAATTTGCGATCCACGACCGCGTAGAACTGATCTGTGGTGCAGATGCGCTGACGAAAGCGAAAGCGATCCAGGCAGACTATGCCGAGCGCATGTCCAAGCCGTTGTTTCAGCCACTGACCAGTGATTTGAAATTTGACGTGGACGAGCTTCTCCCGAAGACCGAATGACGGTGGATACGCAGTCAGCTGGCGCGCGAACTTTGGATGTTCTAGCGTGTGATTTGTAGGGGATACAGCCTGAAGTATTTTCTTCCGGTTCCCCTGTCCTCTAGACGACTGACCGAGGCAGGTGAAACACCGATGAGCAATCCCAAACGCCACCATTTCGTCCCGGAGCATCTTCAAGCAGGTTTCGTCGATGGAAATGACGGGCTGTGGACGTTCGATTCACGGAACAGGGGGAAGGGTGTTTGGTGCGGGACACTCAACAATTTGCTCGTGGAAGGCCATCTTTACAGCTACGTGCGGCCTGATGGATCGAAAGATGTTTCCTTGGAGCAATGGTTTTCGCAGTTGGAGGGAGCGGCAGCGCCGGTCATCGAAAAGGTCGTTGCGAGTGCGAGAAAGGCCAAACTGCCGTCGTTGACCGCCACTGAAAAGGAAACCTGGGACAACTTCCTGTATCAACAGTGGAGGCGGGTCCCGGACCTCTACATGTCCTTGCTTCCGCCAGAGGCGCATAAGGCCGAAGTCGAGCGCCTTATTGATGAGTTAGCCACGCTTGGTCGGCGGCTGACCAACAGCGAACGAAGTGAGTTGCTAGCCCCAATTTCGCTGAAGAATATGCGCCAGAATGTTCGAGTTTCCAGTCTTACAACAAGCAGTGAGCAGGTTTTGTCGACGCTGGGGAGCCGAGGCTTGGCTGTAGCCAAGGTGGCCAATCCGAAGAAATCTTTCGTCCTGGGAAGCAGACCAGTCGTCAAGTGCACCTTGCCGGGCATAACAGATTTGAGCGATCCCCAAGTTGAGCTTTGGCTGCCTATTTCCCATGACGTTATGGCCGGGATCGGACGACTGGATGAGCGAGAAATACTGGCCCCACTGAATGATCGGCAGGTCCGATTGCAGAACGAGGCAGCGGCAGCGCAAAGCACCCAAATCGTTGGGAGGTCGCGAGAACTCGTTCAGTCGTTGTCCAGGCTTGTCGGAACGAAGGCCATCTTCACGCCGGTGGGGGCGTTCTCCGGTGCTCAGGTCGCCTTCGGGAAAACGGTGTAGCGGTTATCTTTCCGATATTCGCTTATGTTTGCGCGGTTGGTGGTCGCCGGAGTTTGCGGCGACGTTTGGTCTCGCCAGGAAGTGCCCGATACTTGTTATCGATTTCCAGTTCACGGGCATGATACTCTTCGGAGATCAGATCAGTGCGGCCAACACCGATGCCACCGTCGATCAGACGAGCATATGTCGTAACGAAGGCCAAGATCAGCATGTCGTTCTCAAGCACCCACTCCATCAACGCTTCGAACTTACTGGAGGAAAGGCGTGCTGGGTGTAGCGAAGGCTAGCCATGGTAGGAAATCCGGCATCGCAATCGCCACCTCAGACCTGTCAGCTTCAGAAACGTGTGAATACCGACGTGACATGGTCTGAGAGAGACTTGGGCTCGCGACCTCGTCGTGCACAGGCGTCGCAGCAGTATCGGAAGCGCTGTGCCTTGCTGTCGCGACTGAAAACCCAATTTAGGATCATTCGTCCGAGCCCTTGCCGGGTCGGGACCTTCGGCCCCTCAAAATATTCGATGAGCCCTGTGCGCAGACAACCATTGGCGTTGAGCAGCACACTTAGGCCCTCGATTTGGGAATACCGTTGTCGGAGCATTGACCGAGCCGTGATGTCGTCGAGTTCGGAACTTCCAGACGTCTTTTCAGCCATAAAGCGAAGGAGACCAACATCGCGCCCGGCACGTTGATTGCTTTCGGTGAATATGATTGCCGCCGATTGTTTGCCATCGCGTCCGGCTCTGCCGAACTCCTGAAGATAATCTTCGACTGACGACGGCTGCTGCCAGTGGATAATGAGGCGAACGTCAGGCACATCCAAGCCCATGCCAAAAGCGTTCGTGCAAATTATGTGGTCGACAACCGGGCGGCTTTCCCCTTGGAAGCGCTTCATCAATTCCTGGCGCTCCCACTCCGTACCGAGCTTCGAGTGATAGAACGGGATTTCAAGGCCGCTATTTCGCAGATTGGATTGCAGTTCCTGACCAATACGAGCCGTTGGAACGAAGATCATGGCCTTCCGTCCCTCGATAAACGGCCTGCGCAGCAATTTCGCAATTTCCAGATGACGAGAGGCGGTGGCACAGCGCCACCGGATTAATGCGATGTTCGGCCGATCAACGCCGCGAACGAACACGGTCGCGTCCTCAATCCCTAATGATGCGAGGATGCGTTTCTGCATCGCCAGCCCGGCAGTCGCGGTGAAAGCCAAAATCGGCGGCGAGCCCAAGCTCTGGCGCACGTCCCGCAAACGCCCGTACTCGGGGCGGAAGTCGCGGCCCCATTGATCGACGCAATGCGCTTCGTCGACCACCATATATTCTGGCTTGCTGCGTGCCAGGGCGTCTCGCTCCTCTTGTCGCCGCACAAAGAAACGCTCTGGTGCGAGGTAGAGGAACTTCACGGCCTGCTTCTCGACCATGGAGTATCGGATTTCCTTCTCGTCACGACTGAGACCACTGTTGACGAAGGTGGCCGGAATCTTCTTGCGGAGCAGCCCCGAAACTTGGTCGGCCATCAACGTTTTCAGGGGGCTGACGACAATGGTCATCCCCTTTCGCAGCATGGCGGGGAGTTGGAAGCAGAGCGACTTGCCGGACCCCGTCGGGCTCACGACCAGAATGGATTTTCCGGTGAGCGCAGCCAAAACGATTGGGAGCTGACCGTCACGAAAATGGGATGCACCAAAGAGCCGGAGAATGGGACCAAAGTTCTGGGTGGACTCAAGGTCTCGCGCCTCTTTGTCCAGCCACCGAGCAAGGCGCATTGCCCAGCGCTCGATTACCCGCCGCGCAAGGCCGCCTGCTAGATTCGGGTGATGGGCTGCGTGGCAGCCATCGCAAAGGGTGACGAGATTTGAAGGCTCGTCGGAGCCACCCATGGATCGAGGTAGTAGATGATGCACGTCGGCGTCGGCCGACGACACCGTCGTTGAGCATGACATGCATGTAAAGCCATCACGCTGCAGGACAACGCGGCGCGTATGCTTCCAGTTATCTGTCAAGCTCTGGTCAGCGGCTTTCTTCATTGGGCGAAGAATGGATGAAAGTCGCTGAAAAAGCGTAACTAATAACCGGAGATTGGAGCCTCAGTGGCGGCTCCAACGATATCTTGGCTATTTCGCGACATTCGACATGAAACGGATCGAACAGTGGAAGGCCACCCGCGAAATTCCACAACGGTGTAATGTGCAAAAACTCAGTTGACGAAGTTTCCGCCCTCGGTCGGATTCTACCACATGATCAGCAGGGTAACACCACCTACAAGCGTCAGCACCAGCGCGACAAATCGTAGGGTCTGACTCTTGGTCGGACCCACGCTTGCGTAATTATTGTCAGGTCCTGGTGACTTGTCCCATCCGCTTACCATCGTCGGCTCCTTGTGTTGGGTGGATGCAATCTGCCCGAAGCGCGAAACGCTTTTCTTCTGCACCTTAAGCTTGTCGATAATTGCCTTCTACGGCAAAGTCCTCGCAGGGAGCTGAGGCATGCGGAAGCGGTATTGGATAATCGGGGTAGTTCTTTTCTATGCGATTAGTCGGCTGATGAGTGGTGATCCTGGTAACGACCATGCCGGTGTCGCGAAAGGTACCTCTGTCTCTGAACAGCTAAAACGCCCCCAGTCGGTCAGCACCAAAACTTCGAAATCGGCTGCCGAGACGGCCTTATCCGAAGCGGACCGCGTAGATGTGCAAAATCTGGAGCGACGAGAGCAAGCTGAAAGTTTACCGGTCCGGTTTATTTCCGGCAATCGCGTCGCGTTTCGAAAGGGACCTTCCACGGGTGACGACATCATTGATCGCCTGGACAGCGGACGACAAGTCCTTCTGATAAAGCAGTCTGGCGAATGGTCCCATGTCAGAGACCAACTCACCCAGCGCGATGGTTGGATGGCGTCACGATTTCTGGCCGAAAGGCAAAAGCCGCGTGATGAAAAGCCCTCGGAGAAGGCGTCAAAGCCGCAAGAGCGGGAGAAGTCGGTCCCAACAATTCCGGACTCGGCGATTATTCAGCGCATCATCGCTGAGTCTCTCGCGAGCTACCCTAGCTCGTGCGCATGTCCGTACAATACAGATCGTGGTGGTCGGCGCTGTGGGAAAAGGAGCGCCTATTCGAAGCCGGGCGGTTACGCGCCGATCTGCTATCCTCAGGACGTGACGAAGGCGATGATCGATGCAGTTAGGCGACAATAGCGTTCGTTCAACTCCCCAACCTCTTCGGCGGACGAAGGACGACATGGTGAAGGCGACCATAGCGCAAACCTAATGCACACGCTGCCCGCCATCGGCTGTGGGAACGATCAACCTGACAAACCGGTCGAACAAAGCGGTCTTCCGGATCAGGCGCTCTTCGAGCCGAACATGGGGCTTCTGTTTGAGGTTGCCATCGTCGAGGAGCCCGAGCCAGCTCAGGGGGCGCACAATTCCATGGGCGACGAATAGGCAACCTTCGAAACGACTACCGAGGCTTCCGCGCGCAGGAAACAGTTCCGTCGGAATGGCCAGTTCCGAAAGCTCCGCAACTGTAGTCCAATCGGCCAACCGAGCGCCGATCACTCGCATGATATGCTCCAGGTTCCAGAACAGGGCGTTTGCTTGAGGATCGTCACCTATCGGAGAACGCAACATATATTCCGTTAGCGTAACCTGCAGATCGCCATATCGTCCGATCATGCCAATTCCCGCCTTGGTCAGTTTTGCCCGCCCTTTGTAGTGCCGGATCAGCCGAGCATTCAGCAAGATTTCATGGATCAGGAAAAGCGGCGGAAAGTCCGGCTCATTGAGTACCTTATTTACCGCGTAAAGCTCCGTCGGTTCATATCCGGGCCACTGGAATTCTTCGGCGGACCACTCCACGCATTTCCTGTAAAAATTGCCGAGCTTAGTGATCTGAATGCCAGCATGCTGCTCCGCATAGCGCAGGAGCTTCATCGTATTGATGCACATGGGGGACGCTCGAAGCTCTTG
This sequence comes from Pararhizobium sp. P1_E7, assembly GCF_056405855.1. Classification (NCBI taxonomy): domain Bacteria; kingdom Pseudomonadati; phylum Pseudomonadota; class Alphaproteobacteria; order Hyphomicrobiales; family Rhizobiaceae; genus Pararhizobium; species Pararhizobium sp. P1_E7. Next base: position 81,401 of record NZ_JBFUBH010000007.1, read on the forward strand.
CTCCGTCAGCGAGGCTTCAAAGAACAACAGGGGAGAATTCGCTGAGGCTTTTAGCAAACCGGTCTCCGGCGAGGTTTGGCACCTGATAGGCTCGATCTAAATCAGAATCCCTTAGCCGATCAAATTGAGACAAGGGCTTAGCATGCTCATGTTTGCTGGGTCGTGGGTTGATAATGTGCAACGTTAACAAGCCGTCGACCGAAATCCTATCGTTTTTCTTGGAAGCATTTCGGTATTGCCGGGGCAGGGCCTGCAGCGATGGCACACTACCGCATGACGCTACCTGTGCATAACGTGCAGTATCGATATTAAATCGGTAAAACACACCCTCTCCCGCATTGCAGATCATGCAAAACAATCCGTAGTTTAGTAAAGGATTGGGAATCGTTCCGCTAGGATTGCAAATGAACGCCGCAGAAATACGTCGACACATACTGCTCGACGAACCGTCGAACAAAGACCTTTTCCACGGTAAGGGGCACGAAAGAACTGCCGACGCTCTGGTTTCAGCAATAAAGTCATTCAAGAACGCCGACCGGGCGATAGGTTTGGACGGACCGTGGGGGAGCGGGAAATCTAGTGTCGTGGGCATTGCGGAACGTAAGCTCCAGCAAGCAAACGGTAATGGGAAGGTCAAGTTTCACTTTTTCACCTTCGATATATGGAAATCCCAGGGGTCGGCATTTCGTCGCTCGTTTCTGGAGCACTTGGTCGCGTGGGCCCACGTAACTTTTCCGAAGAAATCGCAGAAGCTCTTCGAGATCGAGAGTAAGATCAAAGGTAAAATTCGGGAAGTAGACAGCAGTAATCAGCTCAATTTGGACCTCTATGGGATAGGTGTGCTCTTGGCGGTTCCTTTCCTCCCCATTTACGTACTTTGGAGCAAATCGGTATTCGACGCGTTGGTTGTGGCAAAGGAAGAAGCGCAGTTTTTCTTCTCTTGGCCGATGTTCCTGATCTATGTTTTTCTCGCGGCGACATTTTTGGCGGCCTACGCTAAATATAAAGGTCAAAACCCATCTGGAAAAGGCCGTGTGGCGAGATTCCGCTTGGCACTCTCTCAGACATTGCTGATTGGTGCGAAGCAATACGAGCACCAAAAGGTCACGCAGTACATTCGCGAGACTGACCCCAATGACTTCGAGTTTCAGTCTGTACTTCGCGAGATTTTGGCAACGGTCCAAGATGACCGATCCAAGGTTATCATCGTCTTAGATAACATCGACAGGCTCCCGCCGGATGAAATTGGCGAATACTGGGCTTTGGTCCGTTCCATCTTTTCGCGGACGCACTCTGATAGTGCAACCCAACGCCACGGCCAGATCACAGCGATTGTACCCTACGACCGGCGACACATCGAAGTTGTCACGGATAACGACAAGGGGGCGGATAACAGCTTCACACTCTTGCGCAAAAGGGAGCTGTTCTCAAAGACCTTCGATGAGGTTTTGAACGTCTCCCCCCCGGTCATGTCCAACACCAGAGAGTTCTTCGATCAGAAGATACGAGTGGCACTACCGGATGTTGACGATGCCGATGTGCTATTCCGCGTATATTTGATCTTCAACATGTTGATTGATCGCGGAGGTGGGAAGGCGACGCCTCGCCAAGTGATCTCTTACATAAACGAGGTGAGCGGCCTCTATTTCTTGCACGTCGGTCGCATTCCTCTCCCTACGATTGCGTGCTACCTGGCGGTTCAGGACAACTTGGAGGAACACCCCGCTGCGTTGGCCGAATCTGGCACCATTGACAAGCATCTCCGATCCGTAGCAGCAGATAAGGACCTTGAGAAAAATCTGGCAGCGGTTCTGTTTAACGTCGAGCCCGAACTGGCCTTTCAACTTCTTTTGGACGGCCAGATCGAGAACGCCGCTAACTCTGATTCACCGGATCAGTTGGTTGCACTTTCGAAGTCGCCTGGTTTTGACGTGCGCGTCAACGACGTCTTTGTGGCAAACGCTTCGGCTTGGCAAAGCTCGTCTAAGTTTGCTTCAGCTATAAGCAATTTCTCGGACCTTCTTAAAGTTTACGAGGGGGAAGCCGCTTCTCATCTGAAAAAATCCGCCGTCGCAGCTTTTCAGGGAGTTTCAGAGATCGCATTGGGACGGGACGCACAATTAGTCCAGAAGCTCCTGACTGTCTGTGCTCCCACTGATCGCCGCACCGTTTTAGAGCATCTTGTTACCGCCGCCACAAAGGGATTGGGCTCCGACAAACTCGACCAAGCTAAAGGCAAACTATTTATCAAATTTCTGTCCGACGCCACTGCGACTGCCGCCTCTGTGGACCCCGGCATGGAGATTGCTGCGTCGGTTAAGAAGGTGATCCTGCCGTCGAGCCCGACATTTCTCTTCGGCTTTGCAATAGACGCCTTCTCCTCACCGATTAAAATGTCTCATGTTGCCAAACCCGTACTCGACTTGACGGCCGATCCGACGTTCTTGGAAAAGATGGCGATTGCAAATCCCACAGAGTGCATCCCTGCCTTTGCCAGCTTCAAAAGCGCAGCGATTATCGGGGACGACCAATGGATCGCCATATCTAGCGCCGTAGCTAAGTCGCTAGTCGATGAGACCATCGAGTTAGACCAATTCCATGAACAACTTCCCGTTTTAAGCGCAACGGCGTCTTACATATCCCCTCAGAAACTTAAGGACTTCGAACTCACAGAGATGTTGGCGAATGCGAATTTCTATAAAAGCCTTCATGCTGCCTATTTCGATGACCCAACCGATGTCGGAGTCGCTCACGCTATCTTTTTGGCAGGCGATTTTTTTGTCGCGGGGAAACTCGCTCAACCGACACGAGTCCTACCCAACAATCAACGAGTAGCGGATGCTCAGGATGAGTTCGCGTGGTTCAACAAGTTGCTTTCTGACGGATCGCCTTTAACAAAGGAACAACTGGACGTCCTTGTGGATAGGCTAGTGACACACTATCGGATTCCTCGGTGGGCTGCTTACGGCAGCACCCAGCCAGACAACAAGCTGATACTATCGGTCATTGCTGCCGCCTTCTCCAGAGCAACTGCGCCCTGGATTGCGGCATCGGACCTATTGAGGCTATATCCCTATGTTAAACGGGCGCTCGGAAGTGAGTTCCAAAACGCACTGTCGAAATTAGGCCTCAAAATTCGCGCTGACGACCTACCGAAAATTTCTATCGCCGACTATCCGGCTGATATCCTCGTAGACACCGCCAAATTTTCCGAGGTTGAGTGGAAGCTACTCCACGATAAGGCAGACGCCCTTCTAGACCAAATCAGCTCCGAGGAATGGTTGGCCCACCTATCGTCCGGCGATCAGCAACTAACGTTGGTGCTTGATAAGGCGAAATCCTCTGGATATGTACCGGCGTCTACCGCACTGAAGGATGCTTTCCTGCAGTTCGTTCTAGGAACCCTCAACGGCTCGATTACGGATATTCCCATATCAGACTACGATGCGATCATGGGCGTGATCGATCAAGGCTATCACCTGGAATTTTATCGCATGGTGAGAGAGGGCATCAAGTCGACAACAATACAGACCCTCACAGAGGCCATCCGTCTTTTCCCCTCCATCTTGCGCAACGTTATTCACAAAGGTGAAAAGTCGAGGCAAGAAAAGGAGAATCTTATTCGGCACATTCTGAGGCCTAGCCTTGAGGGCGGACTCGTTCCCGTGACAGACGCGTTTCTTGAGTTGAAACGTAGCACAATCGCCGATTTCATTCGCGCGTCGGACGAAAGCGTTCAAACCAGTATGGAACCTGCTTTGCGCTTGTTTTCGATGGCCCAGCGAGGCAACAACGAATATGTTCGAAAAGTCAGCGAATTGGTTCAAGGGAAGAAGGCAAAGTCTTTCCTTGAACGATTGTGGGGCAGCAATGCCGACGATGAGGAGGAAGAACCAGCACCTTTAGACGACGCCCGCTCTTGATATTAAGTCCGAACTAGTTCTCTGGATCGCCATTGATGTCGACATTCCAGCTGGCGGAATTTGCTGCGCCGATCATCGTCCAGACACCTCTTTCGAACGATTTCAGCGGGCGCGGGGGCGAAAGATCGCCATGGCTCCATCGAGCAATGAGCAATGAAAACGGCCTGGGCGATGTCGTGTCGGACGGTAATGAGATGCGAAGCCAATTAGACTTTGCTTGCGTCGGGGAATACGAATTTGGTTGTCGAATGCAACAGCGTCTGAAAGTGGGGTGRCCAAGTGCTTTTTCGCCATTGAATATGCGGACCGCATCAGCAGCAGTTTATCGAGAGTGACCGTAGAATAGCCTTGGGCCAGCGTAAGGCGATCACGAAGTCCGAGAAAGCTGCCGACCGGCCTTTGCACGATGGCTTCAAATTTGGATGTCAGATATATTGGAATGAGCATTTCGGCTATAGGTTTTTTAGCATGATTTTTCACAAGATTTTCGCGTTGGGCCTGGGGTTTACTTCTCTAGTTCTTGTCACTGAGCCCACCATGGCTCAATCTCTGTCGGGGGTGACGATTGGCAGCGACAGGGCGTCTCTCAATCAGCTTGGAACCGCACCCGTTTCGACGCAAACGATGGGCCCTCATTCTGCCGTCAAATTCCAGCTCCCAGGTGGAAACGAGATGTCGGCGACGTTCCTTCGCTCCAGCGGCAAAATTATATATCTGGAAACTGATTGGGGTGGCGAAGCCGCAGGCTCATTCTCGGATTTTGAACCGTTTAAGTACGGTCAGACGTCACTTGACGATGTTCGGCGGCACTTCGGTCACAATGGCATGATGTTTGATGCCAGGCCGGTGGTGTCCACGATGCCCGACGGAGGGGTGGCCCTGTTCAATTCGTACGAAATATCCGAAAGCGATATGATCGCCACCTTCGTGACGGTGATTTCGGCGACCGCGCTCACCGAGCTGCAGACAATGCACGGGAACGAGAAACTTGCTGATTACATAGGGCCAGCGGCGAAGCTCCACGCGCTGATCCTTGCTGAACGGGATTATGTTGACACCATTTGGGGTGCAAAGAAAACCTATGACTCAGGCTACACACCCATAACCTGGGGCAATACCCAAAGCCCATCGAGGGGCCCTGTGCAGAAGGCCACCACCGCCATCAGGCCGGATGAATTTCCGGTAGCAGATATTTTCACCGGCAAGACCAAGCTTCCTGATTTCAGGGGTCGCGATAAGGCTTTCAATAGCTTCCGCACCCGCATCCGCAACGGGATGAACCAAGGCCCGAGCTTTGCAGGTGAGTTTTCGGTCATTCAAATCGGGTGCGGCACAGGATGCTCGTTTGTGGTTGTGGCCAACAATCGAACCGGTCAGCCCTTCGAGTTCCCGCGCAGTGGCGAGGATAGCATGTACCTTACCTTGAAGTACCAACTTACCAGCAAGCTGATGATTGCCCAATGGGCTGACTACGATCAGTCGAAGTGCTTCATTGAGCACTTCCTATTTGATGGTTCAAGCTGGACTGCCTTGGCGAAGCGCGATGTCGGCCCAATTGAGGCTTGCTATAACGAGATTACTGAAAACTTGAAGTGAATATGATCAAAAACGCTTGCGCGAATGCTTCAGCTGACACAGCTTGAGGGCGAAGCGTTTGCTGGTGGGGGCTAGCGATGGGGGAACGACCTGGGAAGCACCGTTGTAGCGTTACCGTGGGACCGGAGTTCCGCGCCTACATCAACGATGCCATAAGCCGCTTTTCGTATCTGCATCCGTCCGTGGAAATTGAGGTTGGCGCAGACGTCACGCTTGTTACAGATGCCAACATCGACCTGACCGAGTTGGTCCGAGATTTCCATTTCACTCTCTGTCGACAAAAAATCTACGCCGAAACTCTGCCGTTGCGGCGAACTCTCATTGAGGGTGTGATGGGCCGGTGACCGTCTTCCCGCTGAAATTCAGGTCGTGCAGCGATGGTGCGTTGCTATTCGCAGACGACGCAGGCGGATATTTCAAAGCCGATACCGCTTTCCTGGGACGCTATGCCGGAGGCAATCTCAACCCGGGCGACAGGCGGTTCCTCAGTGAGAACGGCCACTCCTTCGAGGAGATAGATGATCTGGCCTATACCGGCTTCGCCTACCGGTGGGCCAACCGGCTCTACGCGCCGACCGAACTGGACTATGTCATCCTCGTTCCGACGCTGCGCTGCAATCTCGCCTGCGGCTACTGCCAGGTGTCTCGTGTCAACGAGCAGACGCCCGGCTTCGACTGGGACGAAAGCACCTTGATCGCGGTCCTTGCCTTTCTCGACAATCTCCCGACGAACCGGTTGAAGGTCGAGTTCCAAGGCGGTGAGCCGCTTCTGAAATTGGACATGCTGCAGCGGGTTCGCGATTTCTGTCGCAATCGCTTCGCCCAGACCGGATTTGTCGTCTGCACAAATCTGCAGACGGTAAGCGCAGATGCTTGGTCGTTTTTGTCGGCGTCGGATACGTTTATCAGTACGTCCCTCGATGCCAATGCGCAGACACATCAGCGCCAGCGCACCGTGACTCCCGAGCGAACAAACGAGTTTCTAGGCAACCTGCGCCGGGCCGTAGACGGGTTCGGGGCGGGGAAAGTCTCGGCGCTTCCAACGCTCGACATTCGGAACCTGCCCGAACTCACATCCGTTATTGAGAACTTCTTGTCATTCGGCTTGCGGTCCATCTATCTGCGACCGGTCAATTACCAGGGTTTCGCTCGCAAGCGTTTTGCCGCCAAGGACACGACGGCCGCCTGGAATGCGTATCATTCGGCCTTCGTCGATGCGCTCATAGAATACAATTGGACTGCTGCAGAACCGGTTGAGGAATACTATTTCGTCCACTGTCTGCGGCGTGTGCTCCGGTCGGGGCACAATGGACATGTTGATCTGCGAAACCCGAACATCCTGGGGCACAGCTACCTCGTCATCGACTACGACGGGACCTTCTATCCAACCGATGAGGCCCGAATGGTCACCCGCGTCGGCCAGCTCGACCTTTCGATGGGAAACGTCCACACTGGCCTGAATAGGGCTGCTGTCGACGCACTCAACGACGAGGCTTCCAACAATTTTCACCCTGACTGCATCCACTGTCCGTATCAGGCCTATTGTGGAGTGGACCTGATCGACGACCTGTCGCGCTATGGCCGCATCGACGTACCAAAGCACCTCACGGATTTCTGCCAGCGGCACACACACATCTTCGACAAGATTTTTGAACTGATCTATTCAACCGATCCAAAGGCGCAGAAATCTCTGGCGCTTTGGGCGGGGATGCCGGAATACGAACCCGCTTTGGCCAAGGTCCATCAATGATCGACCTCCGGCTCAAAATCGATCCACTGCCGATAGTCGAGCCATTGGTGCTGCGGCTATGTGAAACCGACCGATCCGATCCCTCCGACCAAGACGCTCGTCTCATCCGACAGGAGAGCGATTATCGCGAGTACGAATATCTCGGGTTTTCAGTTCTGGTTCACGCCACCGAAGATGTCCCACTGGATGGTGACGTGCTTATGATTTTGCCCGGGCAGGGGAGTGCGCACCGGCTCATTCGAGCCTCGTCGAGACACAACACGCTGCTGGTGACAGAGCAGTGCGATCAACTGTGTGTCATGTGCTCGCAGCCGCCGAAAAAGCATCACGTCGATCTCTTTGATCAGTTCGCCATTGCCGCGACTTTGGCCCCACGTGGAGCCTATATTGGGATATCCGGTGGTGAACCGCTGCTGCACAAGGATCGGCTGTTCGAATTTCTGGCGTCTGCTGCTTCCGCTCGCCCCGATTTGCGTTTCCATGCTTTGACCAACGCACAGCATTTTGAGCCGGATGACGTCAGTCGCCTCGATTCAATCGGCCTTGATCGCGTCCTTTGGGGAATTCCTCTTTATGCATCTGAAGCCGAACTGCACGACGATATCGTGGGCAAACCAGGGGCGTTTCACCGACTGGAGCGCAACCTTTCTGTTTTGACGCGTGCCGGAGCTTCCGTCGAGTTGCGCACCGTGGTGACACAGCAGAACTGGGAGAACCTGCGAGACCTGGCGAACTACGTAGTCAATCGGACGCCATTCGTATCTGTGTGGGCACTGATGCAACTCGAACGGATCGGCTACGGCCGGATGAATTGGCACAAGACATTCCGGGACACGTCGGCAGACTTTACGATGATCAGGTCGGCGATCAATTTGGCAACAGCGAAGGGGATCGCCGTCTCCCTGTTCAATTTTCCGCTTTGCTCGGTCCCAGAACCGTATCGACAATTCGCGCCATCGACGATCTCGGATTGGAAGCGAAAATATCTCGATTTCTGTGAAGGTTGCTCTGCTCGCTCAGCTTGTGGTGGTTTTTTTGAGTGGTATAGTCACACCGAGGGGTTTAGTGAGCTGGGGCAAATATGAAAAAAGGGTTGTTCCTTATACCGTCGTTTCTGGCGGCGGGATTCCTGCCGTCCAAGTCTGACGCGGCTCCGGCGACGGGGCTGGTTGCGAAGAAAACCGTCTCTGTTTCAATCTTCGAACGCTTGCGGCTCAACCACGTTTATACCCTAGCCGGACATCGCTCACATTCGAGCCACAGGTCCCATTCCAGTCATTCCAGTCACCGCTCATCGAACGGCGGCGGCTATGTCACGCGAAATCTGCCTCTATATGACCCCACGCCGGTCATACCAAAACGACGGATTTATCAAGCCCAACCCGACACGTATCAGTTGTTGCCGAACACCAATCAAGCCGACACGTATCAGGCGATGCCCACTACAAGCTCAACGGATTCCGACCCGAACTACTATCCTCCAGTTCCGCAAACGCAGGAAACGAAGGTGCTTCCAGGGAATTCCGATAAGTTTCGGCAAATCGTCATTCAAGTTCAAAACGCACTGAGCCTATTTGGCTACTACCAAGGCGTCATCGACGGCAGAATTGGACCACAATCGAAAGTCGCGCTGGCGAAAATGCAAGAGGATTACGGTATCAAAGTCACGGGCACCATAACGCCAGAGGTTCTCAACGCATTGAATATCAGGGCCTATTGATGGCTACGGCCCTGACAGGATGCCATCGACCTTTGTCTATCCTGGATCGAACAAAGCTGGCATAGGACGCTGCATCTTTCGGGCGCTTCGGTCGGTGCCGCGTTTTGTTGCAATACAGACAGGCAGCGACGATATTCTCCTCGATGTCGCGCCCTCCGTCGCATTGGGCCACCAGATGCTCTGCTGTGCAACGGAAGAGTAAGGCAGCCCGTTTCGAAACTCGAAAGCGTGCTCTGAAAATTTTCGGATCGGTCTCCCACATGGACAGCTGGCAGTAGTAGCATCGCCACTCCTGACTCTCGGCTGCCTTACGTCTCAGATGGATTATTCGGCTGTTTGATTTCATGAGTCCACGTCCTTTGCTTCATTGCTGAAGCGGACGTGCAGCGGACCAAAGGGCCGCCCCTCAGTTGGAAGGATACAATCCTCGCACGAGACGACGCACATGAATTGCGTCACTCCGCAGTCTTTGAACGGTACGAGCGCTTATATCTGCGCCACGCTGACGGGCCTTAAACCGGCTCCCAAGCAAGCAAATTATCTTGCTTCCGCCCGAGCCGAAGCTAACAAGACTGGTCTGATTGTCAACTGGCACTGCTTACCCGTCTACGAGACATGAGTGGCAAGGGATCAGTTGCCGAATGGGCCCGTTCGGAACATCATTCTCAGTTGGATGTGAACCGGGGCCTGCCGTCAGAATGAAGACCGTAAAGATTGCTGCAGCTCAGACGCCGGAATTCAGGAACGAAGTCGAAGCCGCCACACAGCATGCGATTAATGTCATCGCTCAGGCCGAAGCCCAACACGCCTCGCTGCTTTGTTTTCCAGAGTGCTTTCTGCAGGGCTATCTGACGGACGAGGCGTCAGCCCGTCAAGTTGCGTTTGACCTTCAATCGGACGGATTCCTCTCCTTGTTGAGCCGACTCCCACGAACTGGCCCGATGATCGTTATGGGTTTGATTGAAAACGAGGGAGGCCGTCTGTTTAACACTGCGGTCGTTGTGGAACGCGGCGTCCTTGTCGGCCGCTATCGGAAAATGCACCTTCTGGGCGGCGAACGGGTCGTTGATGCCGGAAACGACAGCTCGATCTTCGAGGTTGACGGTCTGCGCTTCGGGATCAACATCTGCTACGACACGAACTTTCCCGAAGCGGCTCAAACGGTTGCTGACGCTGGAGCTTCCTTGATTGTATGCCCTTCTAACAACATGATGCGACGGGAAAAGGCGGAAGCTTTCAAGGCGATGCATAACGCTACGCGAGGCGAAAGATGCCGAGAGACGGGTCTCTGGCTTGTATCAGCGGATGTCACTGGTGAGCGCGATGGGCGCATTGCCTGGGGACCAACGGCCGTACTGAACCCCGTAGGCGAGGTCATGGCGCAACTTCCTTTGGGGGAACCCGGACTGCTCTTGTTCGATATCCCGTGCGTTCGCTGAAGGCTCAGTATCTGCTTCTGTTTCGGCTCCTGGTATCGTCTGCCGTCTGTGCCATGCTCTAGGCTGGCGACAGGGTTTTACGCATGAGACAAAATYGGTTCCGCCGGGATGACAAAAACGGTGGTTTCTGCCCACGTTGTTCGTCGCCACCCGTGTCAGGAAGGAATTTTCTTCGGCTGGGAAAACCCGCCAATGAAGCGTCAGAATTCCTTCTCCGAGAGTGTTCATGACCTCATGGATGCATGGATCGCCAGTGCAGACGGTGCCGCTGCGAGGGACATCCATGAGGTGATCTCGAAAACGATCCGGCCGAATATGGTGCTTGCGGTGATCGACACCTCTGCCGAAGATGCGATGGATTTCGTGATCGATTTCGTCCATCGGTATCAGATTGCCACCGACGTGCAGGTGGTACCGGAACTGCAGACGCGCTGCATGTTCCGCGATTTTCGCGACCAGGAATTTCTGCGTCAACATCTGATACCAGCATGCGAAGAGGTCCTTCAGCAGCAGCCCGGTTTTTTCGCGAGTGTTGACGACTGTCGCTGGATTGCGGATCGTTTACGAGTGCCTGCGGCTTCCACAAAAATGCAGAGATGGCCGCAGTTCATGGTGCATCAGTTTCGCGGATATCAAATTTCTTCTGCCGCCGTGTCCGAAACGCCAGAATTTCGATGATGCCGACCTGAGCATCCTTCAGTTGCTGCGAGAAGGGCTCTCCGTGAAGGAAATCGGCATCAGGATTGAACTGTCACACCGAACCATAGAGCACCGGATCGAAAGGTTGAAATCGAAGATGGGCGCTCGCAGCTTGCCGCACCTTGTGGCACTGTCGATTGCTTCAGAGCTATAGGCATGCTCCTGTGGAGCAAAGCGGGTTTCACTCGGAGCGAAGCGCTTTAATAATCGCGGCGGCACGCGCAAGCGAGGCCTGTGCGGCGTTCAACTCAATCGACAACTTGAAAAGGTCGCGGTTGGCCATTTTCAGAAATGCATGCAGGACCGCGTCCGAATTCTTCGCGAGCAGGATTAGTTGCCAACCGCCCGGAGCCTTCATACCCGACAGCCAGTATTTGGCCGCCCTGTCGCTCACTCCTGTCCACCTCATGACTGTTTTTGTTGCCTGGGCACTCGTCCCAAGCTCGTCCCTCAAAGCTTTTGAGATGGCGATGGCATAGTTGTTGCGAATTTCGGCGTTGCGGGTCGGAACTAAAGTGCCCTTATTCGGAACCATATTTCCCTTCTCCTCGATATATACTCCCGCCTGCGAGCCCGACCGCACAGGGAATTGTTGACAACTAATGGTCATCGATTGGAACCAGAAGAACGGAGACGCAATAGCGCCCGAGCGAATGAAGATTCGCGCTGCGGCATATGTTCGGATGTCTACCGATCACCAGAAATACTCGACCGACAATCAGATCGAAACAATCCGCCGCTACGCCGAAAAGAATGGCTATGAAATCGTGCGCCGATATGCGGACGAGGGCAAAAGCGGCTTACGCCTGGTCGGGCGGGACGCTCTCCAGTCGCTGTTGAGCGACGTCGAGAGCGGTAACGCAGGTTATCAGGCAGTCCTCGTGTATGACGTGAGCAGGTGGGGGCGGTTCCAGGACCCAGACGAAGCTGCGGAGATCGAGCTTCGGTGCAAACGGCAAGGAATCCTTGTTCACTATTGCGCCGAGCAGTTTGAAAATGACGGCAGCATCGGATCATCGATCATCAAGACCGTAAAGCGGGCGATGGCCGGGGAATACAGCCGTGAGCTATCGGTGAAAGTTTTCGCCGGTCAAGCCAATCTGATCCGTTTGGGATATCGACAAGGTGGTGCACCAGGGTTTGGGCTCCGTCGTCAGTTGGTCGACCAAGGCGGCAATCCGAAGGGAGAACTGTCACGGGGCGAGCAGAAAAGCATCGCTACCGACAGGGTCGTCCTGATCCCTGGACCGGAGAACGAGGTGCGCGTCGTCAGAAGGATTTACTCTCTCTTTGTCGCGGACGGTCGGGGAGAGGCAGAAATCGCGGAAATCCTGAATGCAGAGGGAATTTTGACAGACTGGGGGCGAGCATGGTCACGCGGCACGGTCCATCAGGTTCTTCTCAATGAAAAATACGTGGGGAACAATGTTTGGGGCCGGACCTCCTTCAAGCTGAAACAATCACACATCAAGAATCCTGAGGCGGATTGGATACGCGCCGACGGTGTTTTCCAGGGAATTGTACCGACGGAACTATTTCAGCAAGCGCGGTCGATTATTGAGTCCAGAGCGGAGCGCTTGTCGGATGAAGTAATGCTGCAAAAACTTGCAGAGGTCCTGGGGCAGCAAGGCTATTTGTCAGGTCTCATCATCGATGAGGCCGAGGACTGTCCATCGAGCAGTTCATTCTCCCATCGGTTCGGCAGCCTGTTGCGAGCCTATGCGTTGGTCGGTTTCGTTCCGGATCACGACTACGGGTACTTGGAAACCAATCGTGCGCTCCGGCGGATGTATCCGAAACTGCTCGCCGACGTGATTCAAGGTATCGGCGCGGCCGGTGGCGAAGTTCGACAGGACCCGGCGACGGACCTGCTGATGATAAATGAGGAATTCACTGCATCGCTTGTCATCGTGAGATGCATCCAAACGTCGGCGGGATCGTCGCGTTGGAAGGTGCGATTGGATACGGCCCTGAGACCCGATCTCACGGTCGTCATCCGCATGGACCCAAGTAATTTGGAGCCCTACGACTACTATTTGTTGCCCTTGCTCGACATGCATGAGGCAGTTCTGCGGCTATGCGAGTTCAATGGCCTTTCCCTCGATGCCTATCGTTGCGAGTCCCTGTCGCGTTTCTATTCGATGGCGGCTCGAACATCACTGCTGGAGGTCGCGTGATGGCAGCAGTCCCCGCTCAGAAAGTTGAGATGATCCCCATCAACCGGATCACCGTGGTCAATCCCCGCATTCGCAGCAAAAAACATTTCAAGGAAATCGTCGCAAATATTGGGCAGATCGGACTGAAGCGCCCTATCACCGTGACGCGCCGCATGGAGGCCAGTGGACCCTTTTACGACCTCGTTTGCGGACAAGGACGTCTTGAAGCCTTCAAAGCACTGGGACAGCAGGACGTTCCCGCGCTTGTCGTCAATGCCAACAAAGAGGATTGTCTGGTAGCGAGCCTTGTTGAGAACTGCGCCCGCCGACAACATCGCGCGGTCGATCTTCTGCAGGACATCGGTGCAATGAACGAGCGTGGCCACAGCCTTCCGGAAATTGCCCGTATGACCGGTCTTTCCGCCGAGTATGTCTATGCAGTCGTCCGGTTAATTGAGAAGGGTGAGGAAAGACTGTTAAGGGCCGTGGATTCCGGTCAAATCCCGTTCAGCGTCGCTCTGGAAATTGCTGAGGCTGAGGATCACGATATCCAGGCTGCTCTTCAATCAGCCTATGAGAAAAAGCTTCTGAGAGGCAGGAAGCTAATGATTGCCAAGCGAATTGTCGAGATGCGGCGGCGGCGCGGAAGGACACTGAAATACGGTCCGACGAAATCCAAACCCCGCCCCATTTCATCGGAGGCTTTGCTAAAGGCATTTCAAGATGACGTTGATCGCAAGCGAAGACTGATCCGTCGCGCGGAAACCGCCAAAGCTCGACTTACTTTCATTACGGAGGCCGTTCGCAAATTTCTGGCGGATGCTCAATTCACCGGCATACTGGGCGAAGAAGGGCTCGCCTCACTCCCCGAAGCGTTGGCCGCGAGGCTCCAAAGCGAAGGAGGATCGTCACGATGAAATCCTCGGACCACGGTTCTTCTATTCCACTCGCGTTCGAAAACATGAGCATGCGTATACCGATTGCCGAAATTCTGCCGTTGAAGCAGTTGTCGCCTGCCGCCTTGAAGTCCGTAAAATATTCACAAATAGCCGCCTCGATCACGGAGGTGGGAATTATCGAGCCGCCAGTTGTAATTCGGGATCGGCATCAGCCTGATAAATTTCATCTTTTGGATGGTCATATCCGTCTCGACGTGCTTGCCAAACGAGGCGATGCGGAAGTGGTTTGCCTGGTTGCCAAAGAAGACGAAGCTTACACCTACAATCGTCGCATAAGTCGTCTCGCCACGATCCAGGAACATAAGATGATCCTGAAGGCGATTGAAAAAGGCGTGCCTGAAGAACGCTTGGCGCGGGCCCTCAATGTAAACATTTCCAGCATTCGCCATAAGAAGAACTTGCTGGAGGGGATGTGCGCCGAGGCCATTGACTTGCTTAAAGAGAAGCAGGTGCCCATCAACACAATTGGCGAGTTGCGAAAAATGAAACCCATGCGCCAGATCGAGGCCGCCGGTTTGATGATCGCGATGAACAAATTCACGGTCAGCTACGCCAGGTCTTTGGTCGCTGCCACGTCCGATTCTATGCTGGTATCTCCGAAGAAAAAGATTGCCGGGCTTAGCGAAGATCAAATTTCGATGATGGAGCAGGAGGCGGCGACGCTTGACCGTGAGTTTAAAGCCATCGAGCACGATTATGGCGCGGATCATCTCGACCTGGTGCTCGCCATTGGGTACGTGACGCGGATAATGGCCAATGCGAGAGTGGTGCGCCACCTAGCGCAGTTTTATCCGGACATATTGTCCGAGTTCACGAAGATGATCGCAGTCCGCAGAGCGGCGTAAACCCTGCGCCCCAGATTTCGTCGTTGCTTATGCAAGCTTCGGTCGCTCCAGGAAGTCCAGCATTGCCGCGTAGGTCTGCCCGCGACTACGGGTGGCGCTTTGGACGCGAGCGACACGACCCTATCTCTGCGAGTTTCATGCAGGTCCGTGAATAGCGACCACCGCCGGTAGAAAAAACGGGTACGTACCTCAACCAGAGTGTCACATTTTCATCTTGTGCGCCTACTACTTTAGACTAAAGTTGCATGCGCTGGAGGYCGCAGGGAGGCGGCTTCTCAACAAAAAAGATGTCAATCCTTGGGAGGAAAATGATGCAGAAATCCGATATCGCAATACCGCCAAAAGACCTCAATATGCTCCAGACGGTTCGTGACGCTTGGTGCACACAGCAGCGCATTTCGCGCAAGGATGCCACTGCGGAAGCAAAGATACTGATCAACGAGTATCAGCGCGGCAATCGCTCGCAGATCGCACTCATCGATGCACTTATAAACAGCACCACGCACTAGCGGGCTCAACTGCCGCTTATAGTCGAGAACCCGGCCTCAGCAGCCGGGTTTTTCATGCCAAATTGTGATAGCTCCCAGGACAGACCCCAGGCCCTTCGTGATGCGCGCGCGATCTAATTCACTTAGGTCAAATCAACTTCAACGTTATCGAGTGGGTCTTTTCTTTCTCCATGGTTGCGATATGATCCCGCTGTCTTTGGCTCGTAGGGGGTGCGACATGGGACGCTTTGCTTCAGCATTTTTTGTTTTCGCTTTGGTTCTTGTAGGCTGCTCATCCATTCCGAGAACCGCTTTGGCTTGGGGTGAGTTCGGCCATCTGACGGTTTGCGACCTGGCTTATAGAAATCTCACCGATGCATCACGAGATGAACTGAAACGCATCTTCCACGCGGGGCAGGGTGGCATCACCGTTCATGCAAAAGATGGGACGGAGCTTCGGCATTACACGTCGTTCAATGTCGGCTGCCTGGAGGAGGACGAGAGGCCGCGCAAGCACGCAGCTGATCACTTCGTGAACGTTGACCGCACGACAACGTCGATTCCTGCTGCGAGCTGCCCTGTCGGCGGTTCCTGCATCTTTGCTGGAATTGATCGCGACCTCACAATTCTAAAAGATCGGTCGAAGTCTGATGAAGACCGGGTCTTCGCTTTGATGGCCGTCGGACATTGGATCGGGGACATCCACCAGCCCCTTCACATCTCGTTCGCTGACGACAAGGGGGGCAACGCGATCAAAGCAAGGGTTATTGGCGGATGCGGGACTTCCTCTTATCGGCCTGGGAATTTACATGCCGTATGGGACGGATGCTTATTGGAGGCCGGTCTCTTTCAAAAGGTTCGGAACCGTGCCGACTTTAAATCGAACTGGGGCAGGCGGACGATCACGTACCGCGCAGTCGATACGCTTCTCGCAAACACAAGCCTCGTCGAGGAACAGGCTATGGTGGGTACCGATCCTGCGGTCTGGGCCAACGAGTCTTTCCAGATCACGCTTCGGCCCGACGTCCAGTATTGCGTGAAATCCGGCAATGACTGCCATTACTCGGATACCCAAGCGGGCCTCGGCCCGGATGATGAAGAGCGAAAGGTATCGTTGGGCAGCGATTACCTGGAGGAGTACGCGCCTATTGCAGAAGACCGCGTGCGCTTGGCTGGGTTCCGACTGGCGCACCTGATCAATCTTGCGTTGGATACAGCGTACCAGGGACCTGCAAAGGACTCGTTGCAGCCGTGAAGGGCTCTCACATCCGATACCGGCTGAATTTTCTTCTTGCTGCACTGTTCGTTGCTCTAACCGGCGGGACAGCATCAGCCAGCATGGCGTTGAGCGAATGCAAGGACGTCTCCGACTTGGCCACGGTAGAATTCGATGACACCCTGATTGTCACCTTGTTTTCAGATCGGAATCAGCGTGTTTGCCGGTTTAGCGTGGCCTTGCCGCCGAACCCTTCATCGTCCGCTGACCCTGGCTTGGCGGCGACCTATAACGCCATGGACGTCCTGGGGACCATTCGTAACGAGTTCAAGGTGGGGACGCCGGAGCACGCGGACGCACTCCGCTTGAAGTTCGCCCCGGTACTCTCTGACGCACTCGTTAGACCTTTGACGGAAGGCAATCTTCGCACCGAGAAAGCAGGGCCTTTGATCGAAGCGATACAGACGGCGGAAGGCCGAAATCTGATCGAGCGTTGCGTATCTGAAGCTTTACCAGGTCGGCAGCCCTTCGCCGATGAGCAACGGCTCATCTCGTGTGGGACAATCGGGGAGAGAGGTTTCGGCATCCAGGCTCGGGTCGAAGATTTGTCCTTCTCCCTTCTTTTTCCGGCTTACTGAAATGCCCGATTGGGGGAGATATCGTAGATCATCTTGGGAATGGCTGAAGGAGGGCATTCCAGGTGATATCCGGTCCATAGTCGTTAGTTCCGTAGTCGCGGCCGTAATCACCATGGTGACGACCGCTTGGATCGGTCCGGAACCGCTCCATTTCTCTGCGTTCGCGAATGCTCAGGGGTATACGCAGCCGCTGGAGCCATTGAGCAATGCCGTCTCGAAGTCGGGCGAAACTGTCGAATTCGAGTTTCAGCCGCCAGAGCTTCGAAAGGCGTATGTTTGCGAGTTCGCACAGGTGGAGGCATCAACGCATCGCCAGCTGATGCTCAACTATTTGAGCCGATATCCGACATGTTTTGCTGTTTCACAGATGTCTCAGGACAAGTATCGGGTTTTCATGACAGGATCGACGGTCGATATTCGGAAGGTTAGCGGTAATTTCCTCTGCAAATGCCCCGCGCCCTGATTTGAAGGTTTTCTGCAAAGGCTCACCTAGAAGGCCCCCCCCCTTGAAGGCACCCCCCTTGTCGGCGATACTCGCCAATCTGGGTGGCTCGTTGTAGCCAAAGTCGATGGCATTGATCTCAGTATCCACCAGCTCCTGACAGAAGGCGCGGCGCAGAAGGAAATCGGACTCAGACCGGAATTGTCGCCTCGGGCAATTGAGCATCGGTTCGAGCGGCCTACGGCCAGGGTAGGGGCGAGAAACCTCCAGCATCTGGTGGCGCTCTGGATATCGAGCAGGCTACAAGCCTCCTGCTAAGACATAGAGGTCAACGATCTTCAACAGGTAATACCAATGATTGCCTTCAACCTTAAATCCAAAAACCTCCGAAACCTCCGCGTTCCCCTGCGCATCTCAGGTCGTGGTCGCCGATTTATCCTGCCAGAACCGCGCGCTGAAATTGTTCAACCCCGCAGTGCGATGATCGGCAGAAGCCGATATTTAATGAGAGTTTCCAACACGACGTGTTGCGTCGACATCTGAGTGATCGCAACGCTTGCGCGCAGGTTTAATGCGTGCAAGGTGTATCCGTTATGGTTGCGTGTTCCCGATCATCCTCGGGGTGAATCAGTAGCTAAGGCGAACATCTAAGGGTACCTTCATGTCCGAGCAAATTGAAAACGACAGTGCCCAGCAGGCCCCAACGGTCTCCAAGGCTGCTGAAGACTTCATGGAGCTGGTCAAGCTTTTCAGTTACCAGATGGGTCCCAATGAAACTCCGACAGGGCTGACAAATTTCACATTTTTTGCGGGCGCAGGCTTTTCCAAGTCCTGGGACCCTAATGCTCCAGTTGGGTCTCAATTATTCACTTTGAAGAGTAATGTGATCGAGGAAGTAGCAGACATCGGAGCGTTGTCTCGGATGTTCGGCTTGAACGCCTTCAACGAGATTACACCCGAGCAGCTCAGGCAAATCGTTTATCAGATGGATATGTACGAGCGATATCCGGACGTGCGGTCCCGTTACGTGGACGAGCAGAACATCAGAATGTTTCGAGGCGCTCTACGTGCAGCAGTAGTGGACCGCTACGACGAATTAGCCAATCTGAATTACTTCGACGCCAATCTCGGAAAATTTCCGCTCACTGAGCCTACATCCCGACAGCTGGATATCGTCAGGTTCTTCCGACACCTCCATGCGAGGATCGATGGATCGCAAGGACCTGCTGAAGGCCTTCGAACTCACTTTGTGACCACCAACTACGATTATGTCATCGAAACAATTTTGGACAATGTGGTGGAACCGGACGACAGTCTCTTTTTATACACATATCGTGGCTTCACACCCACGAGGATTGTGGACCAGCCGAACATGGCGAAGGTCCAACATCATTGGCTCGTGCAGCATCTACTAAAGATAAATGGCGGCTTCGAAATCCTTCGAAGAGGCGACGGGTATGTTCTCGACTATAGCGCCAGAACCAGCAGCCAGGTCACGGACGACCCTCCAATTCTCATGCTCGCATCCAGAGAACAGGACTATTCCGACCCCTATTTCAAGACGGTGTTCCCAAAAGTCGTTCGATTGATGCGGGAGACGACAGTATTGGTGATAGTGGGCTACAGCCTGCCGCCTGACGACGCCCTAATTCGTTTCTTTCTCCGCCAGTTCGCAGAGGAACCAGAGGACGGGCGGGG
Organism: Pararhizobium sp. P1_E7; assembly: GCF_056405855.1. Lineage (NCBI taxonomy): Bacteria > Pseudomonadati > Pseudomonadota > Alphaproteobacteria > Hyphomicrobiales > Rhizobiaceae > Pararhizobium > Pararhizobium sp. P1_E7. The sequence continues at coordinate 100,970 of NZ_JBFUBH010000007.1, forward strand.
CAAGGTGATATTCTATATAGGGCCCGGCGACGATCAGCAGAAGCGGAACGTGCTGGAGGAGGTGTTTCCTTCTATGGGGATGGATAATGCCCCACTTCTGGTGCCCTACAACGGCGGTTTCGATGCATTTGCAGCCGAATGCCTTACGCTCGCCGATCCACTATTCGGTTAAAGGCCGTTCTAAACTCTTGATTAATTCTCGTTTCACGTCAGTTGGCCAAAGGATTCCCTTGTATCTGATCGCCGACCTGAGACCCAAGTTTCCTCCGGCATTTCGGAGAGCCTTGGGTTTTCAACTTAGCCTCATGCGGCGTATACATGGTCGAGTGTGCAGACTAGGTTTCGCAGGTTCGCGTGAAGGTCGCGATCTGCCTCGCTCGCTGAGCAGTTCCAAAGCTCTGCCAAGACCGGTAACACCCTGTCAGCGTCCCAAGGCATCAGCGGGGTGTCGCCGTCGGTGGCAAATGGCCCGTCGGTCTCGGTTAAAAGCCGATTGCGAGGCATGGAGGCAAGCAACTCGCGTCCTTTACGGCTCCGCAACATTGCTGGTCCGACGCTGAACCAGCAACCCAGCCCGATTGCTCGATCTAATTCCTTCCTGGTGCCGCTAAACCAGTGGAGAACCGGCAAGCTCTTGTTCAGATTCGCTTCGATGACATTCAGCACCGCTGTCGCAGCGCCACGAGAATGGACAGACAATATCCTGCCGCCGTGGCCTTCGGCATGTTTTAAGATAGTCGAGAAAACTTCGGTTTGCAGCTTGAGGCTAGGCGCATGATCTGGTGATCCATCTATGCCGATCTCTCCGACATACTTGGTCTGCTCCATAAATTTCCGGACGTCATCGACCTCCCGGTAACGGGTCGCAACAAGTTCGGGATGCAGGCCAACGGCGACACGAATCCGTTTCCGGCCTTCGGTCAACCTGACGTTGCCCAGGAAAGCCTTGGGTGTCGTCGTTACTGCGAGAACAAACGCTTCGCGTTTATCTGCCTCTGCAATTACCCGCCCGGGATTGGGGTAGAGGTCCAGATGGCAGTGCATATCGATCATCGGAGTCCAGTCGCTTCAAGAAATTCGCCTATTTCCAGAAGACCTTCCTTAGCTACCGCGCGGTATCCATCGGCATTGGCGCTGAAAGTTGTGGCTCCGATAGCGGGGCCTATCCAACGGCGAGCACCGTGCCTGTTCACATAGTCGAGGGCAGTCAACGTTTGCATGACGTCATCATACTCCGCGAACGCCTTACCATGAAACGCGTTGTTGATGCGACCCTGTACCGTAAGTTCGACATTAGGATGCATGTAGGTCGTGGTATCTCCATCGATACGCCTGCTCCATTTCAAGAATGCAGATCGACGTACGAGGCAAGGGAGGCACCGACCACAATGCGTGTAACTGCGCCCGGCACGACCGCAACTCATCGACATCGGGGCCAATTCGGTCAGAAGCTCTTGGCTCTGGCACTCGGCCATCATCGTGCCCTTGGTCTTGAGCTGATAACGGTTAGACAGCCGGACATTTATTGCAAGCTCGTCGAGCAAGTTCTGGAGCATCTCGATGAACTTAGGGTGCGTCGTTCTCGTACTGAGGCTCCCACGCCTCATCGTCGTGAGAGGTACGTTCAAGCTGATGAACCCGTTCTCAGGGGTATGCAGATCGACAGTCTCTCCTGCGATGTATTTGTCCAAAAGGGTGGCAGCGAGAACGCCAAACGCGATGAACACAATCGAACGCGGACGCTGCGAAATTTCTGCGGCAACACCTGATGTTCTGGGGTCAGCGTTGAGGGAGAGGAGCCGCTGTCCAGCGCCGGTTCGGGCGGCAAATTTTTCCTGCTTGGCGACGTCACCGCGAACTCTATTCGATACGTAGACTGGGAGATCGACACCCTTGGTTTCCATATCGATGGCCCCGATAAGGCTGTCCAGTCCGCCAGACAGGAGAGCCACGCAGGTTTCCGGTCGTGAACCAACGATCTTCTTGGGAGGAGCTGGATGATATCCGCCTTCCACAAAGGTCAGATTCCAGAAATCGCCCGTCAGGAACGAGAGCATCGCCGAAATCTTTTCAGACAGGGCTTGCCATCGATGAGGGTCGCTGACCCCGACGGTCAGATCGATCTCACGGGTCCAGCCATCAGGGCTGACGGTCGCTCGGTTCACCAACCGGTCGGCACCCACCACGCCCAGCGCCAACGCAGTAAAATCCCATGCCATTGTTGATGGCGACCGCCCCGCCCATTTGAAGAGTTCGCTGGCAACTGATAATCCTGCGTGGCCAGACGTCCGGCTCAGAGCGCCTATATCGCCTTCGAATATACTGATGCGATGATCAATGCCGGAGGGGGATGGCTGATCGGGTCGGAGCGCTGCGATTTTCATTCGAGATAACTTTCGAAAATATCCATAACCTGTGCAGTGACGTCGCGTGCGATCTTCGCCGATGTGTTTCGGCTGATTTTCGAACCGATGGCCTTTACCTTCGCATATTGCGCCCGGTAGGTTTCCCGAATGAAATCGCTAATTTCCTTCAGGCGGTCGTTGGCGAGAACAGCATTTCCGTGGGCGGCTCGCTGGACTGACGCACCAATGTCGGCGACCAGGATGTTGAAGGCAGAGTAGGACAAGGTTCTGACGAAGCATTCCTCCGCTAGCTCTGGCGGGAGATTGGTGACATCAGCATTTTCGTTCTCGTTGAGAACCGAACTGACGGCCTCGGCAATGGCTTCGCGAACACCGGCATCATCGAGCGACACTTCGCCAGGATTGACTGCCTCCGCAATCCGTTCGGCGACCTCACTGTGAGATAGCCCCGCCAAGGTCGCAACATCGAGTGCCGGTGGATCACCGTCAGCTTTGGCAACGCCGTCACCTCGCGCTAGGATGTTGAAAACACCAGCGGCGGCAGAAGAGGACTTGCTCATTCGACGGGAGGTCGTTGCCGATCCGCCGTAGCCCTTCTTTACATAATTGCCCAACGCGTTCCGGAGACTGCGGCTATCACCTGACCTGGCAAAATTTCCGATTGCTCGGCGGGCTGACGTGAATCTCCGAGCCGGAGCCAAGTCAGCCGGTGCCGGGATTTTTTGATCCTGATTTGGCGGTGCCTCGTCCGGCTTTTTGGGGGCAGGCAATCCGTCGGGCCGCTTTTCTGGAGACACAGGTGAAGGTAATGGAGCGCCGCCAGTTCTAGGAGGTGTCAATGGCGGAGATGGCGGCGGCGGCCGAATTGGTGCATTCGGAGCCACCCAGTTCGGGATCAGCGGCACATTTTTGCCAGGGCCGCCACTCGTTTTCGACGTGCCCATTATTTGCCCACCTTGAGTGCAGCGTTGATGGCTTTAGAAACGGGAATCGACAAATCCGTGCGTTTCCCGAGGGCGACGAGCACCTGTCTTCCCCATTCGGACGTTCCCAAACGGGGAATCAGACCTGTCTTTATCGCTGATGATGAAATGTTCCCCAAGAACACTGTCAGACGATCAGCCTGCGCGCGATCAGCCTCTGCGATAACGGCGAGCCCATAAAGAATAGGAGGTGTTCCCCACTCAGTCTCCGCGTTAGCCTTGTCGAGCAAGCTGGTCGTTATCAGTCCTCGCTCATCAGGAGATAAAGTCGCGATTTGTCCTTTCAGGGTTGCTGGAGGACTGGTCTTCAACGCGAGCAGTTGGGCCAGAAGTGCCGCAGCGTTTTTGGTGAGCTTGCTTTCCGCCGCAATGATCGGGGCGCTTTCTCGACCAACATGCAGGGCCCCTCGAAGATCGAGTCCACCCAAATCAGGCGGGAGCTTCAGCCAGTCTTCAATTAGTTTAGCGTCGTCTTTCCATCCGGACGGCCAGCGATTTTCATCAATCACATCTCCCTTTCGGACATCAATTTCCAAGTCACGGAGAGTTGGCGATTTTCCGTCCGGTGCCGCGCTGATCAGTTCTGTTAGAGAATTGAATGATGTCGCTGAAGCGAACCGTTCAAAAAGCATGAGCTTCGTGAAAACCGCATCATTGACGGCTATTTCCTGTACTTTTGCAAGGCTGCGGCGAATAGAGAGCGTATTCATGAAACGCTTGATGAGGCGCGGGTTGCCATTTACCTTTGGCGAGATGATCATCTGGCGTGCGAGGCGGTCCGCAAGCTCCAGTTCTGCTTTCAGGGGCTCCGGGCAATTCGCAATCAAGTTTTGCACGAATTCGGCATCAATAGCCTCGCCCTTCCAGCTAGAAGCGAGGCGCTTATTTACGGCTATACGGACGGCTTCTTTCGCCTTTTTGTCCTCGGTGTCGTTTGTGCCGAGCAGGCTCTTTTCGACGAAGAGCATCATAAGGTAGGCCTTAACCTCGTTCGTGCCGAGTGGCGGCACTCGAAGTGGCACTTGGATAAGCTTGTCGAAATAGCTGACTACAATATCATCATCGACCCGAGTGCCCTGGAACTGCACGCGGACGGCCTCTTTTATCATCTTGTCGTCGGCCGCAATGATGAACGCTGTTCGCTTCATGAACAGAAACAGGCGCATCGCCTCTAGGGTGCCAATAACAGTTGGAGGAAGGCATCGGTCGAGATCGTCAACGAACACGACCAAGGTAACGTTCAGATCAGCTAGCAGTTCTTCGAATTCCTTCCTGATCGCGTGGATCATCTGGGGAGGTGTCGACTGATAGCTCAAACCTGGTTTCAGCAATCCCTTTACGGTATCGGTGTGCTTCTCGACCTGGGAGGTGGCGGCATCGTAATCGTCACTCGAAATGTCGCCGTCAGTGAAGCTGTCGACAATTCCTTTTCCAGCCCTGGCGAGTGCGCCAACAGGCACGCCTGTGTAGGCCGTGACTGCGAGTTCGCCAATCAACCGAAGGCTTCTGAAGAAGTCGATGCGTTTGAGTAGTTTCACGCCCTTAGCGACGCTTGTTTCCTGCTTTTTGGCGTGATCCGTCAAAGCTTGGGCGATTTCCTCCATCAGCGCCGCTTTCGCGTCGTCCTGTCCCTGATAAAGCCATGCGTTGAAATTCACGAACAAAAGCGACTGAGCCTTCTCGGCGCTATCCTTCTTTTCTTGTTCGATTCGGGCTTGAAGGTCGGTCTCCACCAACCTCACCATCGATGATTTGCCGACACCCCATCCCCCGGAGATACCGATGCTCAAAGCCTCGCCTTTGGCGTCGAGGATCATCTGGGAGACTAAGCTCGCCATTACGTTGAAGTTCAGAAAATCACGACCAGTCTCGACATCAGCCCACATAAAGTCTCCTCCCAGTGACGGGAGACTTCCCGTTGTCTGCAACCAATGCAAGCGTTCATTACCCAATAATTCTATACAAAGCTGTATTCCACAGATATTCGCAGTGTTTTCGATTGAACACAGGAGCGGCAAATGGCGTGCGCGAATGGGGGGCAAGGAAACAAGCAAATGCCATGCGTCTGGTAGATGCTGACGAAGGTCAGACAAGGCAGGTCTTCGATGGAACCTGGATCACAGAACGACGGTAGCGACAATGTGGGGACGAAACGTCGATTACCGTGTTGCTCCACTCCGGCCGTGAAGTCTTGACGGATTCTTATATTAATTCGACTTTACTGGAATGCCATAGATATTCATCGCGGCCTTGCAGGGTCGCTCTGTCAGACTTGTAGCGCAGGTCACCTATAATTCCGAGGTTGCGAAGCTTCCTCAGCGTCTCACCTACGTCGTTCTCCCGCGACGTTTTGCAGTATGCACAGACGAGGTGGTGGCCGAGCTTCACATCAAGCCTAGCTGACGAAATCTTCACAGCCGCCAGCTTGCCCTGAGCCGCAGCTTCCGCCAATTTCGGCCATATGCCTTCAGGATCGCCAAGGGCTATGGGAACCAGCCATTTCCCAGATGCCGATTTGTCGTCGTCACCAACGATTTGCGAAGTGAACCCCGACTTTGAAATCGCAGCGTGCCACATAAGGCGCATTCCTCTCGAAGTGATAAACGTTGAAAATTGGCCTTTGGCGCGGAGACCAAATAACCAAGAGCCGAGGTCAGCGGCCCGACGAGAAATCGCTTGGCCGGGTCCGTTAAACGACAAGCGGCGTATCGTGGCTGGTTGACGTCGACGAAATTCCGCCCGATCCTTCAATGGTCGGAGACTGTGCAAAATTTCAGATGATGCCCCAAAATCCTAACCTAGCTGCGTCAAGAGCGGCGATTCCTCATGAGGATGCTCAACTGGAGGCGGCAAGTGCGTGTCTCCTTCAGATGGTAGGGCAGCGGGATACTGGCTTTCCGCACATGACTTTGGATGATGCCCGTGAAATTGCGCGCGTGATCCGAGGCCGTTTTCAATCCGGTTCCAGCTGAGCCTCAGATCATGGCGACGTTCCCGGTTGGACTAGGTGGCCTGGTTTGCCTTGGTAGAGTTGTTGAAATCCGGAAATTTCGTCGCTGGATAGGTGATTGAGCAGCTGTACAAGGCGCTCACCCGCTAGGAATTTCTCGTCCCTCAGTGCGCCCGCGATATTTATCAGCGCCTCCTGGTTCAACTCAAGTATTTCCTTCGATCTCCTGTATTCCGTATTGAGAATGAGATCGACATCAGCGCGAAGGTCAGGAAATATTGAAAATAATGCCCCTTTCGTCTGGTCAATTTCTACGGGAAATGTCGAGAGGCGTCTTCCTAATCCAAATCTCGTGACCAATTGCGAAGCTAATTCAGTTGCCTTCGCGACGTCGCTCCGTGGTGATCCTCCGGAAGTGGTCGAGCGGTTGCCAAATATCAGCTCCTCGGCGGCCATACCGGCGAGACCCATCGCGATGTCAGCTCGGAAGTACCTCTCAGTTTTGAACGGTGTGACCGGCTCGTCTATCCAAGTCGCCCCGTGCGCTTGATGTGCCCCTTCGTTTTCTGATGTATGATCGAAAATCTCGACTCGTGAGACGATCCCAACTTCCAGTACCTTCGCTACCAACGCATGCGCTGCCTCATGAATGCATATTCGCCAGAGATCGGCTCCGACTAATTTTACACGCTCAGAAATGTGCTCATTGAGGTCCTCAATCATCACACCTCTATTCGCAACGCGCGCCCGCTGACGCGCTTTCCTGGCAAGAAGTTCCAGGTCGGCTCCCGTTTTTCCTACGAGTGCTCTCGCAGCCTGCCGTATCGCTGGGAAGTCCGTTAGTTCCGGAAGATAGAACCGAAGGATTGAGGCCCGCTCTTCCGCATTAGGTGGCAAAAGTTCAATATGTTTCTCCAGCCTGCCCGACCGAATGAGGGCGGGATCAAGACGTTCCGGAAGATTCGTTGATGCCACCACTACAACGCCTTCGCGTCCGCCAGCCCCATCGAGCGCTTCTAGCAACGCGTTGACGACTTCATTGCAATACTGCTGGTTGTCCCCTGAGAATTTCCGACGGTCACCGAAAGCATCGAATTCATCGAGGAATAGGATGGACGGGGCGGATTCTCGCGCCTCATGGAAATCGAGTCTCATCGCTTTCAACAAATCGCCGAGATGCCCGTGACTTTGCCATTTTGCAAGCGAGGCGGCGACTAATTGAGCGCCGCACTCCGACGCGAGGGATATCGCAAAGCTGGTCTTTCCGGTGCCAGGCAGGCCGTATAGCAGAATTCCTTTATCTACATCGGCCCAGTGAAGCGCACCGGCACGCCAGAGTTCCAAATCGCGTTTTAGATCGAGCCCCCATGTGCCTGCTGCACCATACGATGAAAGGGGAAGGACCCGCCGTGAACTGCTGGCTTTTGAAGTTAATTCCTTGAGCCTTGCCAGCGCAGAACGTGCCGAGCGACCTTTCCGGAAGATGGAATCAATGTACCCAGGGTCCTGTTTGCGAAGAAGTGCTTTGTCTTCTTCCGATAATGGGCCGACTTCCAGTTGGCGAGCGAGGCTATCCAGATATCGGTCATCAAGGATTTCCAAATCGACGTTCGTGTCTGCACTTATCCTGAACTCGGCGTGCAGCTCCGCCCCCTTTGGGAGAAAGACCACTACCTTCTGAGCGTCCAGATATGCCCCAGGGCTGAAATCCCAATTCCCTTTTTTAGTCCTTGGGGGATGGCAGAAAGCCTTAATCCGCACGGAGCTGCGACCTCCAGACTTGAGGCCGAGTTCTGCGACATAGTCGAAGTCGTCCATCGGCCAAGCCCGTGGAACTTGGATCACTATTACTGATGTGGGAGCAGTGAAGAAATGCTGCTGATTTTTCATCAGGCGCACGAATGCGCAAAAAGCCAGAAACCGTCGCGGGCTGCTGGCCAAGGCTGTTGGGGCGGCTCGTCGGCTAAGCTCGGCAGGAAATTTGGAGATCGCGGCATGGACCTCGGCGGTTGCTGTTAGAAGGTTCTCTATCGCGGCATCGAGCATGTCCTGGGTGTGGGGTTTCATTGGTTGGGCCTTCCTTCAAGAGGACGTCCTAGGCGATACCAGCGGTTGAAAGTCCTGGCGAGGTTCTGCCTTTCATCCCAGAAGACGATCTCGGTAGTGAACCCGGCGTTCCCGCTCTTAATGTTCGGATGGCCGGTGATGGTCCCCACAAGAACAGGCACGGCTCTCTTGGCGATGACCCAGTCCGAAATAGTGGCGCTGGATACGATGGATTTCGGACCCAGCACCGCAAACCTTTCAAGGTCGTCAGCAAGTCGACGGTAGGCGTCAATCATTTCCTGCGGGGACGGAATTGGAGGGGAAGCCGAGTTAGCCATGAAATACCTCGTGGTGATTCTGATTTGAATCGCTGCGAAAAGAATCGTTGCTACTTCTTGTTAAATAAACGCAACTAAATGTCAACATTGTGCTACATTAAGTCGCTAATGTTGACATTTTTCGATAAGGTGCGTTTTTCGCTGTATGGCGATTAATTATCCACCAGAGATATTGCGTGCGGGCCGGGCATTAGTTGGCTGGAAACAAAGCCAGTTGGCTCAGGCAGCAGGGGTATCGCGCCATACACTCCTCCGTGTCGAAGAGGGCCAGAACGTCATGTTGGAAACGCTTACAAGCGTTGTGAGAGCCTTGGAGGATCAGGGGGTGGAATTCACCGGTGCGACCACGGCCTATGGAGTGGGCGTGCGCTGGCGTACCCCTTCCGGTCGGACTGGTGAGGACCCAACCGAGGACGACGTCCCAAAAAAGGGGTAACGGTCATACTTCGTTGCGCGCCCTCGAAGTGCAAATGGGTACTGTTGCCAATTCGCGGCGCGGCCAATGGCCGTCATGTTGCACGCGATTGGTGAGAGGAGCGCGGGGCCGCTTATGGCTAAGCAGTACGGACTTATAGATGGCGAGGCGGCTCGTCGCCACCACGCCCTGGCCGGTCGCAAACTCGCAGTATCTGTGCAGCCTATGCCGGGCGAGGGAGCCGCAGACCTGATTTTGAGAGCGAGCGCTCTCAATGCCTACCACTACCCCTTCGAAATTATGAAGATTATTGGCGGGAAACGCGAACAAAGATTTTCACATTACGGGGTAGCCAAGTGGGGGCTCACCTTAGATGGCCTCGGAGACCTTCTGGGCACTAGGAAGGGACAGTCCGATATTGCTCCGCTTCTTTACCCGTCAACTGGGCGGGATAGCTTTGACTTCTTTTCTAGCAATCTGCCGTACCATCAGCTTATCGGTCATCGACGGGTCGCGCCAACTTTTTTGAAGTATGGTGGCTATCAAAAGGCCATTTGGCACATCAAGTCACTTACGTTCGATCCTTCAACTTTCGAAACGTTGCTCGATAAATGCCCGGTTTGCCGCGCCCGACTAACCTTCGTCTCTACAAAGGGCATTTGCTCTTGCCACAAATGTTTTGATCCGAACGACCGTCGAAAGGCCTCGGTCGATTTACGTGACTACCCCCAACCCATTGTAGAATTCGACGACGAGGAGGCCGTCCGGTTCGTAACCGACCTCATCGATCCCGAAAGAGTAGATCGTGGACGTGCGGCTCTCCATCCCGAGTTACGCGAATTTAACCCTGGGCATCTTTTCGAATTCATAGTGCAGGCCGCGAAGGCGCTTGATTTCAAAACTGGGGTGTGTCGAGCGCTTCAGTCGAACTTTTCGGCTGTCGGAGAGGTCAGCGCGAAAAATCTTTCTGTAGCGGGTCGTGCAATGATCAACTGGCCTCACGGCTTCATCGAGATGGCTGAGAGTTTAAAGAATGCGTGGTTTTTCCCACAGACCAAGGATTTCTATGCGCACCCTCTAAGGGTCCGATTGATGTCGCCATTTTACGATCCACGCTTCCGAAAGTTGATGACGTCCGGGATCAAGTCATCGTTGAGGGCGAGCGTGCTAATTGCGGTCGATGGGACGACTAAAACGACGCCTAGTACGTCACCGCCCGTATCGTGGCATGACCTCTCCCGTTATGCCCACGCATCGAAACTGGTTCGCGAAGAGAGCGCGAAGTCGGGCCTCCCTGTGAGCGCCTTGCTCGCATGCTACGCTTCAGGTTTCTGGTGCCCAGACCAATTGCTCGCCAGAAACTGGCACGCGACCACACGATCTGTATGCGAACTCACTTCAATCGAGGTTCCACGCACGAGGGGCAAGAAGCGGACGCTCTCCATGAGCGATATCGTTTTGGCGCTTTACCACCTTCCCGGCAGTCCCTGGCCGCAGATGCTGCAGGGAATACTGGAACAGACCCTTCCGACATTGAGAAAATCAGTGAATTCGCCCTACATCCGTGGTCTTGTCATCGGTGACTTTGAAGTTTGGAAGGCTTTTTTTGCTGATCTGGCACCAGGACCCGACGGCTCCTCTGCGGAGATAACCGGTGGTGAAGCAGGGTTTTACCTAGGCATGAGCGGCCCCCAAATTTCGAACCTTGTCGCATACGGATTTCTATCAAGCGGTAGGATATCGATGGCGGAAATATGGGATTTTCGTAGAAAGTTCATATCGCCAAAAGAGGTTGCGGCTAGGCTCCAGGTTAACGGGGAAATTGCGCTGGCAAACCTTGTTGGAGGCGAGTTAAATAAAGCAGGGATTCCCGCTATCCGCCTTGGCTCCTTCGTTCGATCACGTATCCACGTCGAGCAATACTACGGTAGCCGTTTGGCCTGAAATAGGCTCTGTGAATCGCAATCTTGGTATCACTGCTTTATTGTTTCGAGACTTGTGGGAATCGCTTTAGATTGGTTCCAACAAAAAAAGGGGAATGCGCTGCTAGGCGGTTCAGATTCCTTGGGCTTATTTGCTGATTTATGTCAGGTCCCGGTTGCTGGAGATTTCTGAACTTCGCCACCAGATTGGGCTTCTTTTGCCGTTTCGACGAGCCTCTCGTTCGGTAAACCGGCGTTGCCTTGGACGTTCCGGCCCGAATCCTGCGCGGCCGAAGATTGAGTTAAGCGTTGCTAAAAGCTGGCGCAGATGTCATGTGTGGTCGTCTCAGTAGAACGCATTCGATCGAATGCAAAACGTTTACAATCTGTTTTCTCGGGGCAAATCGTGCTCTTGTACCCCCCGAGATTTCCCATGGACCGGGTTGTGCTCAACTGGTAACTTTCACTGATGATTATCTGCAGTTGAAGGAAACTACCAAATTAGCGCACCATGCGTCGTGGACAATGAGGGTGGAGGCCCCGATGAAAGCGCAGTCACATATCGTCGATCTTCTCAGTGCAGCCAAACTTATCGCTGACAGCCAATCCAATATCCTGTTGAGCTACATCATCAGCATGGCGATGATAGAGGCAACGACCGGAGCAGCAACGAGAAAGAATGAAAGCGAAAAGAGCGACGCAAGCGCTGCTTGACGCGGCTGCTGGGCAACGACCCCACATGCATGCACCGCGCTCTGATGGTTGCGGCCAATCGGTGATTTTGAAGGGCTGGTCGAAAGACCGGCCTTTGTTGTTTGGGCAGACTTTTCTGCGTCACTGACGCGAATGCTGACCCCGGCCGGATTCGATCTCCGGCAGGGGCGATGTCAAATCAAGCACGCGCAAGCGTGCGCCCGGTCAATCCTCTTCCTGGAACACCGCCTCGCGCTTGGCCTTGACGGCAGGCAAAAAGACGACGGCCAGCACGGCAAGGGCGATCAAAAGCAGGATGGCGCTGATCGGCCGCGTGAGGAAGGTCGTTGCATCGCCACGCGACAGGATCATGGCACGGCGCAGGTTTTCCTCCAGTAGCGGCCCCAATACAAAACCGAGCAGGAGAGGCGCCGGTTCGCAGCGCAGTTTGACCAGCGCATAGCCCGCCAGGCCGAAAAACGCGACGGCATAGAGGTCGTAGACGTTCGAGTTGACGCTGTAGACCCCGATCGAGCAGAAGGCCATGATGATCGGGAACAGCACGTAGTAGGGGATCGTCAGCAGTTTTACCCACAGGCCGATCAGCGGCAGGTTGAGGACGACCAGCATCAGGTTGCCGATCCACATCGAGGCGATGATACCCCAGAACAAAGCCGGTTGCTCGACCGCGACGTTCGGGCCTGGCACGATGCCCTGGATGATCATCGCACCGACCATCAGCGCCATCACCGGATTGGCCGGAATGCCGAGCGTCAGGAGCGGAATGAACGATGTCTGGGCACCGGCATTGTTGGCCGATTCGGGACCTGCGACACCGGCGATTGCGCCATGGCCGAACTCCTGCGGCGTCTTCGACATGCGTTTTTCCACCGTATAGGAGGCGAAGGCTGCAAGGATGGCACCGCCGCCGGGCAGAATGCCAAGCGCCGAGCCGATGACTGTGCCGCGTATAACCGGTGCAACCATCTGCTTGAAATCATCGCGCGTCGGCAAAAGGCCGCTGACCTTGGCCATCAGCACGGTGCGGGTCTTTTCACCCTCGAGATTGCGAAGAATCTCGGCGACGCCGAAGACACCGACGGCGACCGCGACGAAATTCAGGCCATCGGCATATTCGCGGATGCCAAGGGTGAAACGCGGCGTGCCGGTGTAGATATCGGTGCCGACGAGGCCGAGCAGGAGACCGAGCGCCACCATCGCCAGCGCCTTGACGATCGAGCCATGAGCGAGCGCAATCGAGGAGACGAGGCCGACGATCATCAGCGAGAAATATTCTGCCGCACCGAACTGCAGGGCAATGGCCGTCAACGGCAGGGCGAAGATCGCCACCAGGAAGGTCGAGACCGTCCCGGCGAAGAACGATCCGAGTGCTGCGATGGAAAGGGCGGCACCCGCTCGGCCTTTGCGGGCCATCTGGTAGCCGTCGATGGCGGTGACGGCGGACGAGGATTCGCCGGGCATGTTGATCAGGATGGCGGTGGTCGATCCGCCATACTGTGCGCCGTAGTAGATGCCGGCGAGCATGATCAGCGAGGAAACGGGCTCCAGCTGGAAGGTGATCGGCAACAGCATGGCGATCGTCGCGGTGGCGCCGATGCCGGGCAGAACGCCGATCAATGTGCCGAGCAGCACGCCGATCAGGCAAAAGAGGAGGTTTTCGGGCGAAGCGGCGGTGGAGAAGCCGAGGGCGAGATTGCTGAAGAGTTCCATCGTGATGTCCTACAATCTGACCCAGGGGCCGAAGCGCTGGAAGGGCAGGCCGAGCGCGTAGCTGAACACGGCGACCGAAAAGATCGTCAGCGCTACCGATACCGCAAGTGCGGTCAGCGGCTTCATGCGCTGGGACGCGAAGCAGGCGATCAGGGCGGTAAAGAACAGCGACGGCACGAAGCCGAGGCCGCGCACGGTCAGCCCGAAAAAGATCGGCGCCGGCAGGATGAACAACATGCCGCGCCAAGCGACAGGCCCGAGCGGTTCACCCTCGACACGGGCCGATTGCACGATGATGACGATGCMGAGAAACGTCAGGATGGCTGCCAGGAACAACGGGAAATAGCCGGGTCCCATCTTGAATGCTGTGCCGAGGTCAAGGCCGAGGCTCTGATAGATGAAGAAACCGCCCAGTCCGATGAAGAGTGCGCCGCAGAGCGCATTGGTGGTGTCGAAGGATAAGGATTTCATGATGCCTCCTTGATTTCAGCCCGGTCTGCTGTGCCGGCCATCTCATCGAATGGTTGTCGAAATGGCCTTGAGCAGGCGCCTTCCTCTTTCAGGGAAGAGGAAGGCGGAGGGCATATGACCGATAGCGGGCGTGATCAGTCGGCGTATTGGCCGGCTGCTTCGATCACTGGCTTCCAGCGGGCGATCTCGGTCTCAAGCTTGGCCTTGAGGGCAGCAGGTGACGCATCCGCCTCCGAAGACGGAACCGTGCCGAGTTCGGCGAAGCGCGCGACGACGTTCGGGTCTTTCAGCGCGGCTTGGAGCGCCTTCGACAGGCGCTCGGTGGCTTCTGCCGGCGTGCCCTTCGGCGCGTAGACACCATGCCAGATGCCGACCTGGAAGTTTGCCAGACCGGCTTCGGCGGCTGTCGGTACATCCGGCAGGACCGGAAGGCGTTGAGGCGAGGTGACGGCGTAGGCCTTGATGGTGCCGCCGAGGATCTGCTTGGTCGTGTTGGTGGTCTGGTCGCACATGATATCGACCTGGCCGCCGAGCAGGTCGGTCATTGCCGGACCCGTGCCCTTGTAGGGAACGGTGACCAGCGGCGTTTCGATGGCACTCATGAACATCATGCCGCAGAGATGCGAGGCAGCGCCGATGCCGGCATTGGCAACGGTGACCGTGTCCTTGTTGGCCTTGACGTAGTCGATCAGGCCCTTGAGGTCCGTCGGCTCGAAATCCTTGCGGGCGACGATCGTCATCGGTACCTCGGTGACCAGTCCGACATATTCGAAGGCGTTCAGCGTGTCATAGGCAAGCTTGCGGTAGAGCGTGGCGCTGGTCGCCATGCCGATATGGTGCAGGAGAACCGTGTAGCCGTCCGGATCGGCCTGTGCCACGCGGCCGGCACCGAGCGAGCCGCCGGCGCCGCCGACATTCTCGACGATGATCTGCTGGCCGAGATCCTTCGACATGGATTCTGCAACCAGCCGGGCAACCGTATCGGTCGGGCCGCCGGCCGAGAAGGGAACGACCATGGTGATGGTGCGGTCCGGATAGGTCTGGGCGTTTGCGGAAATGGAAACAAGCGAAACGGAGGCGAGGGCCGTCATGCCAAGCATGGCTGTCAGGGTTTTCATCGAAGTCCTCCCGGATGAAACATGTTGCCAGCCGGCGCAGCTCCTCCCGCGCCGATTCTGGATGTTTCATTGTGGGGCCGGGCAGCCAAGGGGCAACCGTTTCCCGGGCGCATTTTGGGGTATTTGCAGACAGTGCGGCGCAGCATGGGTCGGAACGGAAACAAACGCCGTCAGGTATGGGTGGATTTCCACCCATTATCCATCAATGGGCGTAGTCGTCATCGACGGCAGGCAGTTTTTTGTCGAGCCCGTATTTCTGCATTTTCTCGTAGAGTGTCTTTCGCGATATTCCCAGGAGCTCATAGACGGGCCGCAGCGCACCGCCATGGGCGGCAAGCGCGCTGGCGATGATGCCGCGTTCGAAATCGGCAACCTTGTCTGCCAGCCGCTGTTTTTCGGGCCGTGCCTGGGCTTCGTCCGGCTTGAGATCAAGTCCAAGGACCAGCCGGTCGGCAGCGTTGCGCAGTTCGCGGACATTGCCCGGCCAGGACCGTCCGGCGATTTCGGTGATCAGGCTAGGGGGCACATCGATATCGTTGCGCCCGTAACGGGCGGCTGCCTCCCGGACCAGTTGCAGGAAGAGAAGCGGGATATCGGCCTTTCGCTGCGCCAACGAGGGCACATGCAGCGTCGCGACATTCAGACGGTAGAGAAGATCGGCACGAAAACGGCCGGCGGCCACTTCCGCTTCGAGATCGACCTTGCTGGTTGCAACGAAACGCACGTCGAGCGGCACGATCTCGTTCGAGCCGAGCCGGGTAATCACCCGCTCTTGTAGCACCCGCAGGAACTTAGCCTGCAAGTCGAAGGGCAGGGAGCCGATCTCATCGAGCAGGATGGTGCCGCCGCGGCCATGTTCGAACTTGCCGTAGCGCGGCCGCAGCGCACCCGGGAAAGCCCCGGCTTCATGGCCGAACAGTTCGCTCTCGATCAGGTTTTCCGGCAGGGCGGCGCAGTTGATGGCGATTAGCGGCCGGTCGGCGCGGGCGCTGATATCATGCAGCGCGCGGGCAACCACTTCCTTGCCGACGCCGGTTTCGCCGATGATCAGCGTATCGGCATCCGTGCCGCCGATAGCGCGCAGGCGGTAGCGCAGATCGACCATGGCCTGCGTCCGGCCGGGCAATCGCGCCTCGATATCGTCGCGCTTGCCGGCAACAGCCCGCAGCCGCCGGTTTTCCAGCACGAGGCTGCGGCGGTCGAGCGCCCGGCGGGCTACCGCTGCCAGATGCTGGGCGGTAAACGGTTTTTCGAGGAAATCGTAGACGCCCTCGCGCATCGCCTTGACGGCCAGCTGCACGTCGCCATGGCCGGTCACCAGGATGACCGGGATTTCGGCATCGACCTCGCGGATGCGCTGCAAAAGCGTCATGCCATCCATGCCCGGCATGCGGATGTCGCTGATGACGACGCCGGAAAAACTGTAGCCGGTCAATTCCAATACGTCCTCGGCGCTGGAGAACGTATCGACATCCAGTCCGAACAGGCCGAGCGCCTGCGCGGTGGAGCGGCGCATGTCTTCTTCGTCATCGACCAGCAGCACGCGTAGATCGCTCACTCGGCGGCCTCCTGCGCTGCCGTTGCTGCTTCGAGTTCGATACGAAACACGGCGCCGCCCTCCGGATGGTTTAAGACGGAGAGACTGCCGCCGAAATCCTTGATGATGTTGTAGGAGATGGACAGGCCCAGACCCAGGCCCTTGCCGACCCCCTTGGTGGTGTAGAAAGGATCGAAGATGCGCTCGGTGATCGCAGCCGGCACACCCGGTCCGTGATCTCTGATCGTCAGGATGACCTTTTCGTTCTGACGTTCCGCCAGGACGTGGATGCGCCGGTCGTCAAGACCCTCGATCGCATCCGCCGCGTTGGTGATGATGTTGACGAGGACCTGCTGCAGCCGGACGGAGCCGGCCTTGACCATGACGGCATCGCTGCCGGGCTCAATCGTGAGGTCGGCATCGGCGGTCTTCAGGCGGGCAGAGACGATCTCCAGCGTATCGGCAATGACGGCGTCGAGCGCCACGGGGCCAAGCTTCTCATTCGGCTTGCGGGCGAAATTGCGCAGATGGCGGCTGATCGAGGCCATGCGGTCGATCAGCCCGGAAATGCGCCGGACATTGTCGCGGGCCTCCGGCACGCGTTCCAGGTCGATCAGCATCGCCGCGCTGTCGGCATAGGTCTTGGCAGCTGCCAGCGGCTGATTGAGTTCGTGCGAGAGGGCGGCAGACATCTGCCCCAATCCGGCAAGCTTGCCCGCCTGGATCAGGTCGGCCTGGGTCTTGCGCAACTCCTGTTCGGTCAGCCGTCGCTCGGCGATCTCTTCCTCGATGCGTTGATTGACCAGTGCCAGATCGGCGGTGCGTTCCTCGACCCGGTGTTCCAATTCGTTGCGCGCCTCGGTCTGCATCCGCATCCGCTCGGCAAGACGGGCGCGGCGCTGCAGGACGATCGCCAGCGCAAGGCCGGTCAGGCACAGGAAAAGAACGACGGCAATGATGGTGGTGCGCGCCTGGGCGCGGACGGAGGCCGTGTCCATCAACACATTCACGGTCCAGTCGGCCTCGGGCATATATTGCGACAGGACCAGATATTCCCGGCGGTCCGCGGTGGTCATGGTCATCAGCGCATGACCGTCAAGCTCGCTCCGGGTAATCGGTAGCGGCTTGAGCTCTGCCTCGGCGTAGCGCCGCGAGGCCTGTGTTCGTTGCAGGCGCGCGCTGTTCAGCGGCAGAATGCTGGAATAGAGCCATTCCGGGCTGCCGGTCATGAAGACGATGCCTTCGGGGTCGGAGACGAAGATCTTGTACTCGCCGCCGCGCCATGATGTTTCGATCGAATCGATATCCACCTTGAAGACGATGACGCCGCTGATCCGGCCGCCGACGCGGATCGGCGAGGCAAAATAGTAGCCGCGCTTCAGCGACGTGGTGCCGAGCGCATAGAAACGCGACTGGCTGCCTTTGGCGGCATCCTGGAAATAGGGGCGGTAGCTGAAATTCTGACCGACGAAGCTTGCCGGCCGATCGTAATTGCTGGCGGCAATCGTATTGCCGTCCATGGTCATCACGTAGATATCGGAGGATTCCAGCAGCCGGTTGATATCCTTGAGATAGACATTCGCCACCTCGCGCAGGGCCTTGTCATCCGGATGGGTGATCAGCTCCTTGATGTCGTCGTGATCGGCGATCAGCGCCGGCAGGGGCTCATAGCGGCTGAGATGGCCGCTGAGCGCCGATACCGCCAGGCGCAAAGCCGAGTTTGCCTGAAGCGACGCCTCGTTCATATAGCTGCGCGTCGCCAATGCTCCGCCGTGAAAAACCACGGCAAACAGCAAAAGGGGTGCAAGACACAGTGCGACGAGCAGGCGGTATTTCACGGATTAAAGGCTCCTTTCCCGTTTCCGGCCAGCGGCTATGCGCCACCGGCTACGAGTTTAGAGGCCTGCACCGGAGTTTCCAAGGGGCCGTTGCCGGGCGGTCCGCGCTTAACGCTTATCCAGCGCTATGACGGTGCCATCGGAAAAAGCCAGATCCTGTTGTAGACTGGCCGGCAGATGAGAGATTTCGCGCCGGGTCGCCTTGCGGGTTTGCGCGACCTTGCGGGCGTAGTGCTCCTCGCTCAGTTGCTGGACGAGCGGCGCAAACATGTGGCGCACGGAGAATGTGAAGCCGCCGGCGCGAAGCCGAACCGGGGTGTTTCTGGCCGTTGTCGTGTCGTGTTGCAGGGACATGGGAAGCTCCTTTCATCACGTCTTCGATGTTTGCAACTTGACTATCGCGCCCTGTTGAGGTTCAATCAAACGAAATGAAGTGATACTGTTATTCAGAAAATCTGATCCGAAAGGTTCTGCCATGAACATGATGATGCGTCATGTCCTTCCGCTTCTCGAACTGGACATCCTGAAGACCTTTGTCGCCATCGCCGAGACCGGGAATTTCACCACGGCCGCCGAGACGGTCTACCGGACGCCATCGGCGGTCTCGATGCAGATCAAGAAACTCGAGGAAATGCTCGGCTGCGTTCTCTTCCTGCGCGATGCGCGCTCGGTATCGCTGACGCCGAAGGGCGAGGTGCTGCTCGGGTTCGCACGGCGCATGCTGGCACTCAACAACGAAGCCGTGTCGCGTTTTCTTCTGCCCGACATGAACGGTGTCGTGCGCGTCGGCGCGCCGGAAGATATCGGCGAGCGCATCCTGCCCGAAGTGTTGAAGCGTTTTTCCGAATCCTATCCGAATGTCACGGTTGACGTCACCATCGGCACCAGCACCGTCATGCGCAAGCGTGTCGAGGAACACCGCATGGACATTGCCATCTTCAACAGCATGGCCGGCGAAAACACCGGCGGCGGTGAAATCCTGGTGTCCGAGAAGCTCGTCTGGGCCGGTACGAAATGCGGGACGGCGCACACCCGCGAACCGCTGCCGATTTCGATGTGGGAAGATGGCTGCGTCTGGCGCGCCGATGCGGTGGACCAGCTGACCCGGTCCGGCCGAAAGTTCCGGGTTGCGTTTCTCAGCGCCCACACGACAGGGCAGCGCGCCGCTATCCAGGCGGATCTGGCGATTGCGCCTCTGCCGCGTTACCTCGTCCAGGGCGATCTCGTGGCGCTCGGCGAGGCGGAAGGCCTGCCGGAACTCGGCCACTACAATATCGGCCTGCAGGTCGTCGACAATCCGTCGCCGCCGGTTCTGGCCGTGGCCGAGCATGTGCGGACCGCGTTCGTCGGATTGCAATAATCGATGGGCAGGGGCGGCGCTCAGACGCCGCCCTTTTTCAACCAGCGCTGCACCCGGATTTCGTCCTCGTCCATCCAGCGCGTCAGCGTCTCGCTGCGGCTCGGCCGGATTTTCGCAAGGTCGGCAAGCGCGCCGCTCTCAAAATCCTCAAAAACTTTCGGGTGAATATAGGCTGACCGGCACACGGCGCGGGTGTTGACCAGCCGCGCGGCAACACTGTCGATCACATCGTTGACCTGTTGCTTCACCTGCCGCCGGCTTGAGCCTGGCTCGATCACGGACAGCGCCGTCGCTGCCATGCGGGTAGCGCCCCAGGTGCGGAACTGCCGCGAGGAGAAATCGGCACCGGAGGCCTCGCGGATATAGGCATTGACGTCCTGCGAGCGGATCGCATGCCGTTCGCCGTCCTCGTCGAGATATTGAAACAGCTGCTGGCCGGGCAGTTCCTGCAGCATCCGGATCGCCTTGATGATGCGCCGGTCGCTATGGCTGAGGCGCCATTCCTTGCCGGATTTTCCCTTGAAGTTGAAATGAACGCTGGAACCCTCGATCTTCACATGACGATTGCGCAGCGTCGTCAGGCCATACGAGCCGTTCTCCTCGGCATAGGTGGTGTTGCCGACGCGGATATAGAGATTGTCGAGCAGCCAGACGACGGTCGCCAGGGCCTTGTCCATGCCGGGTTTTCTCAGACGCAGGTCTGTGTCCACCTTTTCGCGGATTTTCGGCAGTCTGGCGGCAAAGTCCGGCAATTGCCCAAACTTCGTCTTGCCGCGCCCGGCCGACCATTCCGGGTGATAGCGATATTGCTTGCGGCCGCGCGCATCCCGGCCGGTTGCCTGCAGATGCGCGTTCGGATCGGCTGAAATCAGCACGTCGGTATAGGCGGGCGGGATGGCAAGCGCTGCAATCCGGTCCAGTTCGGCCCGATCGGTAATCCGTTGCCCATCGGCGTCATGATAGAGGAAGCCCCGCTTGCCGGGTCTGCGGGTTATGCCGCTGTCCAGATTGGCGAGATAGACGAGTTCGGCCGATTGCGGCTTTTCTGCACCGGCTTTCCGGGCGCTTCGCTTTCGGGTTTGAGAAGGCATCTGATCCACAGTGCGGCAAGAACGCGGCCGTGGTCATTTGGTTCCCGCCGGTTCGTTACGCTAGTCGCGGCTTCTGCGCCTGCGCCGGCCGCCGCCATCGCCACCGTCGTCGGACAAGACCTTGCGCTCGGGCAGGGTTACGACCTGGGCGAGCTTCGGGAAGCTATCGACCTTGTTCGGAAGCGCCATCGCGTAGACGAAGTGTTCCTGAAATTTTGATTCAAGTGCCGTCTCTATCTTCTCGATTTTGCTGACGGTTTGCTCGATCTCGCGGCGGTGTCCGCGGTTCAGCAGCGCCATCAGCGCGCCGGTGCCGGCCGCGTTGCCGACGGCCTTGACCTCTGAGAGATCGCAGTCGGGAATAAGGCCAAGCACCATGGCATATTTCGGATCGATGAAGGAGCCGAAGGCGCCGGCAAAACGGATCGTATCGACATGTTCGATCTCGAGCTTTTCCATCAAAAGCTTGATGCCGGCATAAAGGGCTGCCTTGGCGAGCTGGATGGCGCGCACGTCGTTCTGGGTCACAGTGATGCGCTGGTCGCCATCGTGCAGAAGATAGGAGAAGGTGCGGCCGTTCTGCAGGATGCGCGGGCTCTTGGCCGCCATACCGCCATCGACGACGCCGTCTTCCGAAATGATGCCGCAGAGATACATCTCGGCCACCACCTCGATAATCGCGGAGCCGCAAATACCGGTGACGCCGACGGAAGCCGCGCCCTCGGCAAAGCCCTCTTCATCCGACCATTTGTCGACGCCGATGACGCGGAATTTCGGTTCCAGCGTTTCCGGATCGATGCGGACACGTTCGATCGCACCGGGAGCCGCCCGCTGGCCCGAGGAAATTTCAGCGCCTTCAAAGGCAGGCCCGGTCGGCGAGGAGGCGGCAACGACACGATCCTTGTTGCCGAGCACGATCTCGGCGTTGGTGCCGACATCGACCAACAGCATCATGCGGTCCTGGCGGTATGGTCCTTCGGCGAGCGTCGCACCGGCCGCATCGGCGCCGACATGGCCGGCAATGCACGGCAGCATGTAGAGACGCGCGCCGCGATTGACGTCGATGTCGATCTCATGGGCCCAGTATTGCAGGGCGCCGGAAACCGCCAGCGCGAACGGCGCCTGGCCGAGTTCGGTCGGGTCGATCCCGAGGAACAGGTGGTGCATGATCGGATTTCCGACGAAGACCATGTCGAGAATATCGTGTCGATCGACCTCGCCCTCGTCGCAGACCTTGCCGATCAGCGAATTGACGGCCCCGCGCACCGCTTTGGTCATCGCCTCGCGGCCGTCCGGGTTCATCATCACATAGGAGACGCGGCTCATCAGGTCTTCGCCGAAGCGGATCTGCGGGTTCGACGTGCCGGAAGACGCAACGATGCGGCCGGAGAGCAGCGAGACCAGATGCATGGCGATAGTCGTCGAGCCGATATCGCAGGCGACGCCATAGGCTTCGTTCTTCAGCCCCGGCCACAGGCCAACGATGAACGGGCGGGAACTATCCATATCGCGGTGGATGGCGGCGGTAACGCCCCAATTGCCCTTGCGCAGGATGCCCTGGATCTGCGGGATCAGGTGCGGCGCGATCAGGAGATCCTTCCAGCCCCAGTCCTTTTCCAGCATGACCTTCAGCCGGTCGAGATCGCCAAGCGGCTTGTGCATGTCGGGCTCGTCGACCTCGACATAGCAGAGCTGGACGGCAGCATTGCGCTCGATCACCCGGTCGGTTGCCGCCTTGCGCACCACCTGCGCATTGATGACGGTATCCTGCGGCACGTCGATGACGAGATCGCCGAGGATTTGCGACGAACAGGAAAGACGACGGCCGTCCGGCAGGCCGCGAATGCTTTCGTAACGCTCTTCCTTCGGCCCCTTGACGGAAATGTGCTCGAGCGAGGAGACGATTTTATGCTTGGCGAAATTGCCTTCCTGAACAGATACCTGGCAGCGCCCGCAGGTCGCCCGTCCGCCACAGACACTCTCGACATAGACGCCGAGCGAGCGCGCTGCGTCGAGCACAGGCGTGCCGACGGGAAACCGGCCGCGCTTGCCGGATGGCATGAACAGGACGAGGGGATCGCTTTTGTTTTCCTGTGCGGACACGGTCAGTTCATTCCCATTCACTTGGCCCATTCATTTTGGCCTGTTGGCTTCGGCCTATTCACTCAGCCGGCGCGCATTGGCGCGGACACGGCTGCCGTATGGTTTCAGTGCTGCCACTGCGACGCGGTCGGAGGATCCGGCCAGCCCAGCGCATGTGCCGGTAGCGAGCGCAGTTGCGGCAATCATGCCTTCCTTCACCATCGCGATGTTCACCGCCATGACGCTTTCGGTGGCAGCCGAGAGCTTTTCGGTGATCATCCGGCTGACTTCAGCCACTCCGCCCGGTGACCCGCCCGAGAGGGCAAAATCCTGCAGACGCGAGGATATGACCATCGGGGCCTGGAACCAGAGGCTGGAGAATTCGTCGAGCAGATCGGCACTGAAAAACATCATGTCTCTTTTCTGGCGGTTACTCCGCCCTAGCACCGGCACCGGCCCGTCCGGCGCGGCCGCCACGGCGGCCGCCGCCGGCACCTGCCGGTGATGCTGCTGCGGCAACAGTGCCGCCTTCAGCCGGTTTGTGATCACGATAGGTCATGATCCAGTTGCCGCAGTTCGGATCTGTGCCATTCAGGACGTTGGCCGCGCGAACGGCTTCCATTTCCTGCGGGCGGCAGGGGTTCATGATCGCCGACGTCATGCCCGCACCAATAACCATGGGGATGAAGCCGGCATTGATGCCGTGGCGATGCGGCAGGCCGAACGAGATGTTCGACAGGCCGCAGGTGGTGTTGACCTTCAACTCGTTGCGCAGACGGTGCAGCAGCGCAAAGACCTGCCGGCCGGCATCGCCAAGAGCACCGATCGGCATGACGAGCGGATCGACCACGATGTCATGCGGCTTGATACCATAATCCATGGCACGTTCGACGATTTTCTTCGCAACTGCGAAACGAACGTCCGGATCCATGGAAATGCCGGTCTCGTCATTCGAGATGGCAACGACCGGAACATCGTATTTCTTGACGAGCGGCAGGATGGCTTCGAGCTTTTCCTCTTCGCCGGTGACGGAGTTGACCAGCGGCCGGCCCTTGGCGACCCGAAGGCCCGCTTCGATTGCCGCGGTCACCGAACTGTCGATCGACAGCGGCACATCGACGAGGCCCTGGACAATTTCGAGCGTCCTGACGAGCAGGCCCGGTTCCGTCTCGTTCGGGTTGACGGAGGTGACGCCGGCGTTGACGTCGAGCATCGTGGCGCCCGCCGCCACCTGTTCCAGCGCATCCTTGATGACCGTGTCGAAGTTGCCTTCGATCATCTCGGCGGCCAGCTTCTTGCGGCCGGTCGGATTGATGCGCTCACCGATGACGCAGAACGGCTGGTCGAAGCCGATAATGATTTCGCGGGTGGCAGAGGCAACGATGGTGCGGGTCATGTCTGATCCTTCGGGTCGGTGGGGCGCTCGATCTCTGTCATGCGCCGGGTAGGGTTGTCAAAGACCTGACCTTTTCGGCCATGTCCTTGCTATTCATTATCATTTCAATGCGGACGATGGGCTGCGACGTCGGCCATTTCTTCCTGGTTTTCGGTCTTTCCGTCCTTGAGCGCTTCCAGCCGCTCGGCAACCCTGGAGTCACCCGGATTTTCCTCGCGCTTCCAGGGCGTGCGGCCCTTCAGGACGCCCGATTCATGGACGATCTCGGCGACATATTCCTCCTGCCGGTAGGCCATCACATGCACACCGGAAACGCCCTTGATCTCCTTCACCTCGTTGATGATGTCGATGCAGAGCTGCTTGCCTTCCTTTTTCTGGTCCTGCGCGCCTTCCAGCCGCTTGATGATTGCATCCGGGATATGGATGCCGGGCACGTTGTTGCGGATCCAGTTGGCGGTCTTGGCCGAGGCCAGCGGGCCGACGCCGACGAGGATGAAGCATTTTTCATCGTAGCCGAGGTCGCGTACCTTGTTCATGTAGTCGCGGAACATCGGCACGTCGAAGCAGTACTGGCTCTGGACGAACTGGGCGCCGGCCTCGATCTTCTTGCCCAGGCGGTAGGGACGGAAATCATAGGGCGGTGCGAACGGATTGATCGCGGCGCCGAGAAAGACCTGCGGCGGTGTCGTCAGCTTGCGGCCGGAGAGGAACTTGCCGTTGTCGCGCATGATCCGCACGGTTTCGAGCAACGACATGCAGTCAAGGTCGAAAACAGGTTTTGCGCCCGGCTGGTCACCCGCCTGCACGCCGTCGCCGGTCAGGCACATGATGTTGGTCACGCCCATGGCCGCCGCCCCCAGCACGTCGCCCTGGATGGCGATGCGGTTCTTGTCGCGGCAGGCAATCTGCATGATCGGGGCGTAGCCCATGCGGGTCAGCAACGCGCAGATGCCAACCGACGACATGTGGCAGTTGGCGCCGGACGCATCGACAGCGTTGATCCCGTCGACCCAGCCTTCGAAGATCGCGGCGCGTTCGTAGACGTCTTCCGGATTGGCGCTGTCGGGCGGGTTCAGCTCTGCGGTGACGGCGAATTCGCCGCGCCGCAGCACACGTTCCAGGCGGCCGCGCGAGGAATGGCCGGGCAGGGGATCGAGCGGCAGATGGCGGCCCAGCGGATTTTCATCGATATGGGCCATGCGTCAGGCGTCCTTTGCGGTGGCGGCCGCGGCTTCGCGGGCTTCAGCGGCCTGTGCGGTGACGCGCAGCCAGGACGACGTTTCGCGCAGCGACTGGTTGACGGGTTTCTGCACGTTCATGATCGCATCGCCCCTCACCATGTTGCGCGAGCCTTCCCAGGCCTTGACCCAGACGCACGGCATATCCGGCTCGACCTCGCAGTTGCCATTGGCGCGCACGCCGCCACAGGGGCCGTTGCGCAACTGCTTGGGGCAGTTCATCGGGCAGGACATGCCTGTCGATGACAAGGCGCACTGGCCGCACATGCGACAGTCGAACAACAGGCCCTTGACGTTGCGTTCGATGAAAGTGATCGGCGCTTCCACGCGGTTGTAGCCGATCGCTTTCCACAGCGGATGAAGCAGCAGGAAAACATCGGCGAAACGGTGGTAGAACCATTCGAGGAACCGCGAATGGCGCACGGCCCACAGGCGGATCGTATAGCTGCGGCGGGCGCGGCGGTTGGGCGAGACACTGGCCGGCGTATAGGCGCCGGTTGCGGCCTTCTTGGCAGGTGCGGCATTGCCGGGTTTCGCGTCAGCCATTGTCTTTGCCACCGGATTTGACGAGGGCGACCAGGCGCTCCTTGTCGTAGGCTGCTTCCAGCTCGGCGGCAGCCTTGTCGGCCTCCAGCTCGAGATCGTCCGAGACGGAGACCGGGTCAGCCTTGCGCCATTCCGCCAGATAATCGCCGCTATCGGCAGCCCCGGTGCGCATGGCGCACATGTCGATCGCTTCGGTAAAGCGCAGGGTCAGTTCCCGCTTGGCGGTCTTGCGTCCCTGCTTGATGATGACCTGCGCGGGAATATCGCGCCAGTAAACGATAATGCGATCTGCCATATGCCCGAAATCTCCTCTTGCCCGACAATGCGCATCTTGCCGCGTCATGGCTCACCTTGGCACGACGCGCGTCATGCTCAAAAGCGACTTGGCCGCCGTGTTGGCGATATAACTACCAGATGCCGCGCGAGAAGCCATTCCAGAGCCAGGCCCAGATCGGCGGATGATACCATTGGCGCGAATTGCCATTTGCCGGCAGAGGCTTGAGATTGCCCGACAGCGCATCCGCGACGGCGCGGATGGCAATATCGGTTGAGGCTGCGGTTTGCAGCAGCGGATAGGTATGAATCGTGTCGTTTTTCGACGGTGTCATTCGTGATTGATAGAGAATGCCGCCGGTATCGACACCGGCATCGACCAGGTGCACGGTCGCGCCGAAATTGGCCTCGTCGTTTTCGACCCTTGCCCAGTATCCGCCCATCAGTCCGCGATAGCGCGGATTGATGCCGGCATGGAAATTGATGAGCGGGCAGGGCATGGCAGACAACGTCGATGCAGAAAGCATGCGGCAGCTGACGAGGAACACGACGGCGGGATTGATTGTGCGGATATGCTCGATGGCGGACTGCGTGTTGATGGAGGCTATCGCGATGACGGGGACAGCGGGGTTTTCGCTGTCGTCAACGTCATACTGGCCGATAATTTCTGCGGCGCGTTTCTCGGTAAAGCGCTTGCCGAACTTCGAGGCCGTCATCGTTGCAAACTGGCCGAGCGCCGTGACCAGCCCCAGTTTGCGAATACGGCGCTTGAGGAAAACGGATTTGGATTCAGGCTCTTCCAGTAGAACCGTAACATTGTCGAAGCGGGCATGCAGAGCATTGATCAGGACATGCGGATTGCGTCCGCCGGCAGTCACTACAAGGATCTGTTTGCTGGCTACGGAGGTCATGCCGGCGATCACCGTTTGTCTCAAAAGATGAAGGTCAGGAGCGCGCCGGCGGCAAGGATGACGGTGGCTGCGACGGCAAGGGAGATGACGCCGATCAAGGCACCGGCCACCAGTCCAAGGCCATCCCGTTCCGTGTGGGCAAAGCCGATGACGGCGAGTGCGAAGGCGGGCAGCCAGTTGCCGAAGGGGATGGGCAGGAAGATTACGATCGCCAGAATGAGCGCCAGAAGGCCGATCAGTCTTTCGGCAAACCGGCTGGCAAGGAACCAGCCACGCGGCCTGATCAGGGTTTCGGCCCGCTGCAGCCAGGGGGTGATGCGGTTGACGAAGACGAAGAACGTTGTGTTTTCAAAAGCATAATCGCCCATACGCTGCGGCAGCCAGATACGGGTGCGGCGCGAGGCCAGCATCTGCCAGGCAATGAAAATCAGTGGCAGGCCAAGGATGAATGTAGCGCCCGGCGGCAGCGGAATAAGATTGGGAAGGGCGAAGACAACGAGGAAGGCCCCGAAGGAACGGTCTTCCATGGCGGCGGCAAGCTCGCGCAGGGTGATTTTCGGTCCGGCGTTGAGCGAGAGATTGCGCAGCAGTTGGGAAAGCTGCTGCGGATGGTGTGTTGCCGCCCTCGCTGGCAGGTCCGTTGCGAAAATGTCCGTCATCCCCGTCACCTTTTGTTGTGTTTGTTCGGGGAATGTGGCCGGGCAGCCGTTACCATGCACTTAAATCAAATGCGATCATGGCCGCAAAATTCAGCCAAGGCTAACAGATGGTTTCCGGCGCGATTACAGCGCCGCGCGGCATCATGATGCGCAAAGGGCGCTGCAGCACTTTAAATGTGCGGATGATTTTTCCTTCGATCGATGCCGATTTACGAAATTATGCGGTGGCGTGCAGAAGTGCCGGTGTCAAATCGCCATAACCGGTAAAACGATATTCGTAGGTTAGCCCCAGTGTTTCTGCGGCTTTTCGCGCCTTTTCCTGCAGCTTTTCGTCTTCGACCTGCGAGAGGTAGACGAGTTTCTTATAATGGCCGAAATACATGTCGCGCAGTTCCGGGTGACGGTCGAGGCCAAGCGGCTCGATGACGAAGGCCTCGAATTGGCGGGCCAGGAAATCGGTGAGAAAGAACGAGGTGAAATCGTCGTCCCAGCCTGCATCGAAGGCGGCGTTTCCTGCAAAGAAGGAAAAACAGTGCGGCCCGGCGATGCGTTCGACCTGTTCTTCTTCGCAAAGCCTGTCCAGAAGGCCGCCGGTGCCGCAATCGGCGTAGGCGATGAAGATGCGGCCGAACCCCTCGGCGCGCGCCTTGTGGATGGCCGCCTTGATGCCGGGGGTGATCTTGTCGGGGGTGTTGTGCCAGATTGCCGGCAGGCATATGAGATCAATGTGGTCCAGCCCGTTGGCTTCGCACACCGCGAGGATTTCGCGGGCGATCGCACCACAACCAATGACGTGAACTTTTTCCGCTTTCGCGCGTTGCATAGCCGAAAATCTTTCCTCGTCAAATTGACCTGTCACACATAAGGAACCCAAGTCATGACAGCAAAGGCAATCGCCACAATCGCTATCGTCCTGTTTTCCATCACGACGCTTGCCTCGTGCGGCAATACCATCCGCGGTATAGGCCGCGATACCGCCAATGTGGTGGATGCGACCCAGGACGCCGGCCGTAGTGTCGGGCGTGCCGCGAAGTAAGGCTTGGTCCCTTATATAAGAAAACCGGCCGCGCTTTTCATCAGCGTGGCCGGTTTTCATCGGTCAAACCGGTTTTGATCAGGCGCCGGACAGCTGGTTGTGCTTGCGCTTCATGAAGTCCTTCGCCGTTTCGACAGCGACGGCCGCATCGCGGCAATAGGCATCGGCGCCGACGGCCCTGCCGAATTCCTCGTTGAGCGGCGCACCGCCGACCAGAACGACGTAGTCGTCGCGCATGCCCTTTTCCTTCATCGTGTCGATAACGACCTTCATATAGGGCATCGTCGTGGTCAAAAGCGCCGACATGCCGAGAATGTCAGGCTTTTCGCGCTCGATGGCGTCGAGATAGTTCTCGACCGGATTGTTGATGCCGAGATCGACGACGTCGAAGCCGGCACCTTCCATCATCATGCCGACAAGGTTCTTGCCGATGTCGTGGATGTCGCCCTTGACGGTGCCGATGACGACCTTGCCCTGCTTCGGCGCGCCGGTGGCGGCAAGCAGCGGGCGGAGGATGGACATGCCGGCCTTCATCGCGTTGGCAGACAAAAGCACCTCAGGAACGAACAGGATGCCGTCGCGGAAGTCGATGCCGACGATGCGCATGCCCTCGACCAGTGCCTGGGTCAGAACGTCATAGGGCGCCCAGCCGCGCTTCAGGAGGATGTTGGTGCCGTCCTCGATCTCTTCCTTCAAGCCGTCGTAAAGATCGTCATGCATCTGCTGCACGAGCTCGTCGTCGGAAAGATCCTCGAGAATGATTTCGTCGTCTGCCATGATGGTTTTCCTCGGTTCCTGGCGCTGTCAGGCTTAAACCTCCCCGACGCAGTCACTATACTTAGCTTTGTTGTTTCCAAAAGCTCTTTTCGAAAGCGACGTCGCATGCGATGAAAAACGACGGCAACGCGATAGCCGGAAGGCCATATCGGCTGCGCCTAACAAAAACAGTGTATTGCCTGCTGTGGCCGTCGGAAAATATGATATCCGCAATTCAGGCCGGTCCAAAACCAGACGTCAACAAGGTCCAGCCGCGATCGTGTTCGAGTTGCGCCACCCGTTGGCGCATTGAGAACCGTTCGGATGGTAGGGCTTGGTAGCATAGGCTCGACATGTGCGCAGACGAGGCGCGGGAGAGGATAAAGAAATGGTAGATGTGACCGAGCAAACGGAAGAAACCGGCGGACGCCGCTCGCGTGGCGAGGGCCGGGGTGCGGCCGCCCGCCGTGCCTCGCGCACCGGCGGTGGTGCACCGCCGTCGCTTCCCTATATCACGCGCAAGATTCGCGAGTACGAAGTTCTCGACGAGGAAGGCCTGGCGCTGATCGAGGCCAATGCCGACCTGATTCTCGAAGAAATCGGCATCGAGTTCCGCGACGACGAAGAGGCGTTGGCGCTCTGGAAGCAGGCCGGAGCCGACGTTCGCGGACAGCGGGTGCATTTTCCAAAAGGGCTGTGCCGCGAACTCCTGAAAACCGCGCCGTCCAATTTCACCTGGCATGCGCGCAATCCCGAGCGCAGCGTCCATATCGGCGGCAAGGCCACGGTGTTTGCACCCGTTTACGGACCTCCCTTCGTGCGCGATCTCGAAGGCCAGCGCCGCTATGCGACGATCGAGGACTTCCGCAACTTTGTGAAGCTCGCCTATATGGCCCCGTCGATGCATTCCTCGGGCGGCACAGTCTGTGAACCGGTCGATATTCCGGTCAACAAGCGCCATCTCGATATGGTCTACAGCCATATCAAATATTCCGACAAGCCGTTCATGGGTTCGGTGACGGCGCCCGAACGTGCCGAAGACACGATCGCCATGGCCAAGCTGGTGTTTGGCGATGATTTCGTCGAAAACAACTGCGTCACGCTCAACCTGATCAACGCCAATTCACCGATGGTGTTCGACGAGACCATGGTCGGTGCCCTGAAGGTCTATGCCCGGCACAACCAGGCTTGCGTCATCTCTCCGTTCATTCTTTCCGGCGCCATGAGCCCGGTGACGGTGGCGGGAACACTGACCCAGATTCTCGCCGAAGTGCTGGCCGGTGCCGCGTTCACCCAGCTGATCCGCAAGGGTGCACCGGTCCTGTTCGGCACCTTCGCCGCCTCGATCTCCATGCAGTCGGGTGCGCCGACCTTCGGCACGCCGGAGCCGTCGCTGGTTTCCTATGGCGCGGCCCAGCTCGCCCGCCGCCTCGGCCTGCCGTTCCGGACCGGCGGATCGCTCTGCGGTTCCAAGGTTCCCGATGCCCAGGCCGCCCACGAATCGGCCAACACGCTGAACATGACGCTGCTTGCCGGCACCAACTTCGTCCTGCACGCGGCCGGATGGCTGGAAGGCGGTCTGGTCTCGTCCTATGAAAAGTTCATGATCGACCAGGATCAGCTCGGCATGATGCAGAAGATGGCCGAAGGCGTCGATCTCTCCGAAAACGCGCAGGCGCTCGATGCCATCCGCGAAGTCGGCCCGGGCAGCCATTATCTCGGCTGCGCCCATACGCAGGCGAATTTCCAGACGGCGTTCTACCGCTCGGCGCTTGCCGACAACAATTCGTTCGAGCAGTGGGAAATCGAAGGCGAGAAGCGCGTCGAGCAACGCGCCAATGCGCTGGCCCGCAGCTGGCTGGAACATTATGAGCGCCCGCCGCTGGATGCCGCGATCGATGAGGCTCTTCTCGATTACATCGCCAAGAAGAAGGATTCGATGCCCGACGCCTTCACTTGAAGAGAGCCCGAACAAGCCAGGGAGCAAGGCGGAGCGGCGCAAGTGGCGGATTTTGTCCAGAAGGAAGTCTGGCGCCCACATTACGACAGGCAGGGGCCGAAACCGAAATGACCGGTCCCACAACATCGAACGATGTCTTGAGTGAACTCCGTGCAGCCCTTGCGCCGCACGGAGTTTTTTTGCGCGGTGTGGTCAATTTTGCCGAGGGAGAGGCGGCACCCTTGCTTAGCGACAGGCGGGTGGCCAGAAGCGTTGTTCTGCTTGGGAATGCCGGCGGTTCAATCTGGCCGGCGTTTCAACGGTGGCGCGGCGGCTTGCCGGACCGCGGTGGCGAAAACCCGCTCGATCGCTGGTCGAAGGCGGTGATCGAACCTGTGGCGCAGCATCTCGGCGCGACCGCCTATTTCCCCTCCGATCCGCCCTGGCAACCGTTTCAGCAATGGGCGATGCGGGCCGAGGGGCTTCAACCATCGCCACTCGGGATTCTCATTCATCCGCAATACGGCCTCTGGCATGGATATCGCGGTGCCCTTGGTTTCGACCGCGAACTTGCTGCGACGATACCTGCCAGCCAAAGCCATCCCTGCGATCACTGTCCCGGCAAGCACTGCCTTTCAAGCTGTCCGGCGAACGCCATCCTGGCAGACGGCTTTCAGATGGTGCCATGCCGCACCCATCTGAAAACCAGGCAAGGTGAGGCCGGGTGTTTGTCGACCGGTTGCATCGCCCGAAATGCCTGTCCGGTCGGAACCGAACATCGCTATCCGGTGGAACAGTTGCATTTTCATATGGCTGCCCTGAATTTGTAGATTATCCGCCTCCATTTTGCTCTTGTCGCGCGACAGGGTCTGGCGCGTATGAAATGAGGTGGACATGTTTCGTTCGTTGAGCATCGGGTTGGCCATGACCGCATCCATTCTTTCCGCTGAGGAAGCCGCTGCCGCCTGCCGTAAGGTGATGCATCTGACGCAAAGCTATGCGGTCTGCAGCTTCGACCCCGCCGTGGGCGACATCCGCATCTTTCATCGCGGCCGCGACGGTCTGCCCTATGCCGGGTTTGAGAACCTGTCCCGCGATCTGCGGCAGGAGGGCGAGTATCTCGAATTCGCCATGAATGGCGGCATGTATGAGCGTGATCTGACATCTGTCGGCCTGCTGGTGGCCGATGGTATCGAGCGCAAGGCGATCGACCGGGGGCATAGCTGGGGCAACTTCTACCTGAAGCCTAATGGCGTGTTTTTCCTGCAGGGCGGCCGCGCCGGCGTTCTGGAAACCGAGGCCTATATCGACGCAGCGATCACGCCGGATTTTGCCACGCAGTCCGGGCCGATGCTGGTGATCGACGGAGACGTGCATCCGGCCTTCCTGCCGCTAAGCGACAGCCTGCAGATCCGTAACGGCGTCGGTGTCGATCAAAAGGGCATGGCGGTTTTCGCCATTTCGCTGGAGCCGGTTCGCTTCCATGATTTCGCGACCCTGTTTCGCGATCGGCTCGCTTGCGCCAATGCGCTTTTCCTCGATGGATCCATCTCCAGCCTGTTTGCACCGGCGCTTGGCCGCTATGACAATACGCATCCGATGGGGCCGATCATCGCCGTGACACGGAAAATTCCGGGGGCGTAAAAATAATTTCGATCCGGGCCCAAGGATCGGCTATCGCCAAACGTCAAAGTACCAGTTGCAACAAATCCGGGCGGGTGATTTGGACGAGGATCTTATCGAACGGGCTCAGAAAGGCGATCGAAACGCCTTTAGCCTGCTCGTCGAGCGGCATTATGATTTCGTCCATGCCGTTGCCTGGCGCTGGTCCGGCAATGCCGGCGATGCCGAGGATATCGCCCAGACGGTATGCCTGAAGCTTGGGCAGGCGATCAGGGCGTTTCGCGGTGCGAGCCGGTTTCGCACCTGGCTCTACACGCTGACGCTCAACGCAGCGCGCGATCACCAGCGAAGCCAGCTACGGGAACGGCGCAATGCGGCAAATTTTCTGGCCGACCCGACCAGCACTGCGGCAAACGACAACCACGATCAGGCCGAGGCGTTGTGGGATGCCGTGCGGCAACTGCCCGACAAGCAGGGCGATGCCGTTCTGCTCGTCTACGGCGAGGGTCTGTCGCATGCGGCGGCGGCCGACGTCATGGGATGTTCGGAGGCAACAGTGTCCTGGCATGTGCATGAAGCCCGCAAGCGTTTGAAAATCCTGCTCGGCAGGGAGACGATGTGATGAACGACGATCTGAAAGACCTTGGCCGCATGACCCCGCCTGCGCCTTCGCCGGATGCGCGGGCGCGCGCGCTGTCGCTGGCGATGCAGGCTTTCGACGAGGCGGAAAATACTTCCGAACGACCCCAAGGAACGGCCGGTGCCCGGCGTCAAAGCTCCATATTCAACAGGCTATGGAGCCCCGTCATGAACAGGAAATTTCTCGCAGGTTCGGCACTCGCCACGCTCTTGGTGGTGCCCGCTGCCGCCTTTCTCACGCTGGAACTGACCCGCGGTGGTTTGCCGGTCGATACCAACGGGCAACAGGTTGAGGTGGCAGGCCGCGACGCACTGAAGGATGCGGAGGCAAAGAAAGCGGCGCCGGCGAAACCAAACGCCTATCCGTCTGCCGACAAGGTCTCAGCGGACGGCACTGCTGGAACGCAGCCATCCGGTGCCCTGGCCAATCGGGTTGACGCGCGTGAGGCTCAAGAACCGGCGGCGCGTGGCAGAGCTGGGGTTGAAGTCATGGTCGGCAAAGCGGTGCCCGGGCAAGCACAGCAGGAGCTTGAATTCGACGCTGCCGCAAGTCAGACAGGCAGGACGCAATTCGCCGCGCCGCCGGCTTCGGTCGCAACGGAAACGATGTCCGGCGGCTCTATCGTAGGGACTATGCAGTCGCCGGCTCCGGCCGATACCGTCTGGCAAGCTGAGGAAAACCGCGACCGCTTCACTTCGGCCGATACCAATCCGGTCAAATCCGTCGCCACCGATCCGGTCTCCACCTTCTCGGCCGATGTCGATACGGCGTCCTATTCCTTCGTGCGCAAGTCGCTGATGGCCGGGCAGATGCCGGACCCTGACAGCGTGCGGGTCGAGGAGATGATCAATTATTTCCCCTATGACTGGCCGGGTCCCGACAGCAAGGACGCGCCATTCAAGGCGACGGTCACCGTGCTGCCGACGCCATGGAATGCCAATACGCGGCTGATGCATGTGGGGATCAAGGGCTATGACGTTGCGCCGGCCGTGGCGCCGCGTGCCAATCTGGTTTTCCTGATCGACGTCTCCGGATCCATGGACGAGCCGGACAAGCTGCCGCTTCTGAAAAGCGCCTTCCGCCTTCTGGTCGAAAAACTGAAGCCCGAGGATACCGTGTCGGTCGTCACTTACGCCGGCGATGCTGGCACAGTGCTGGAGCCGACGGCGATCAAGGAGAAAGCAAAGATCCTTGCGGCGATCGACACGCTGCAGCCGGGCGGATCGACGGCGGGCGCGCAAGGGCTGGACGCCGCCTACAATCTGGCTGAACGGGCCTTCGTCAAGGGCGGTATCAACCGGGTCATGCTGGCCACCGACGGCGATTTCAATGTCGGGCCGTCGAGTGACGAAGAGCTGAAGGCGACAATTACGGCCAAGCGCAAAAGCGGTATCTTCCTCTCCGTGCTGGGTTTTGGCCGCGGCAATTACAACGACGCGCTGATGCAGACGCTGGCGCAGAACGGCAATGGCACGGCCGCCTATATCGACACGCTGGCCGAAGCGCAGAAAACGCTGGTCGAGGAGGCTGGGTCGTCGCTCTTCCCGATTGCCAAGGATGTGAAATTCCAGGTGGAGTTCAATCCGCGTGAGATCGCCGAATATCGTCTGATCGGTTACGAGACCCGTGCCCTGAAGCGCGAGGATTTCAACAATGACAAGGTCGATGCGGGCGATATCGGCTCCGGCCATCGGGTCACCGCGATCTACGAAATCACGCCGAAGGGAAGCCCGGCGGTTCTCAATGACGACCTGCGCTATGGCACAGCACCGGCTGAATTGTCAGACGGTCCGGCCCCCTCCGGCGAACTGGCATACCTGAAAATCCGCTACAAGCAGCCGGATAGCGATACCAGCAAGCTCATTACGACGCCGGTGACACAAGCCAATGCCGTGGCGAGCCTGGAGCAGGCCGGGCAGGATGTGCGGTTCTCCGTCGCGGTCTCGGCCTTCGGCCAGAAGCTGCGGGGAACGGATGCCGTGTCCTCCTATCCCTATGGCTCGATCCTTGATCTTGCATCCGCCGCCAAGGGCGAGGATGCCTATGGCTACCGGGCGGAATTCCTCAATCTGGTACGGCTTGCCAAGGGTCTCAGTGGAGAATAACGCCCCTGTCTTGAACTGAGCCAAAGCGCGCCCTCCGGTGAAACGGAGGGCGCTCGCCGCCGGGTTCCAGGCGCAGCGCATGTCTGATGCATTCAGGCTTTCGGATAGGCCTTTTCCAGCCCGCCCGAACGGACGAGCCCGATGCGGAAAGCCTGATAGGCGGCGTGCTGGCTGGATTTTGCCGCTTCCATCAGGCGGATCTGCAGCCGGGCAGGGGCGTTCGAGCCCAGCCACTCGCCGAGCTTTTCCAGTTTCAACGAGTTCAACAGTTTTGCCGTGGAGGCAAGGTCGAGCTGGCGGTACAGGCCTTCGATCAGGTTTTCATCCTGCACGGCATTTTCCATCAGCAGCAACAGGTAGGCTTGCTCGCTTTCGCCGAGGGCTGCCAGCTTTTCGGCAACGGAATCGCGGGCGGGGAATGCAGCGGGTATGCCGTTCATGTCTAAGCTTTCTTTATTCGCAACAGGTCAATCGGGCGGCAGAGTATCGGCCCAGGCTGGGGCAAAACTGGATTCAGCCGCAAGGCTGGCGCAGCCTTGCCGGTGCTATTGAAAGAACCTTCCGATGTCATGACCCGCGGATTCTGGATTCGGCGTTCGGGCGTTTTTTTTAGCGGTGATCCGTATGACCCAACTTTCTATCTGCATGCCCAGCAACCGGCCGTGGGCGAGGTCGCGCGGTTCGATCGAGAGCGCTCTGGCCTATGCCGAAAAAACCGGTGCGCGGCTGATCGTGTCCGACAATTCCCGTGACGCGGAAAAGCGCGCGCAGCTTCAAAACCGTTCGCCCAATCTGCTTTATCATTATTCGCCGAGCGAGGACGCTTCCGCCAATTGGATGGAAGCTCTGTCCTTGGCCGATACGCCGTTCCTGCTGCCGATGGGCGACGACGACCAGATCCATGTCAACCAGGGCCAAACGCCGGTCGATCTTTCCTTGCTGCCCGGCGATGTTGTCGGTGTGCGCCCGCAAACGCAGATCTGGACGGCGCAGGCCGGCGTCTGCCAGTCGGAGAGCTACACGATCGATGGCGCTTCGCCGGGTGAGCGGCTGCAGGAATTCACCCGCAAGGTGATGGGCAATAACAGCATTTATTACAGCATATACCGCACAAGCGTCTTCGTGCCGCTGTTGCGGTTCTTCACGCAGGCGCATCCGACCAAGGGGGGATATTGCGACTGGGCGTTATCCTTCGCGCTGATGACGGCCGGCAGAATGGTCCACGATCCGTCGCTGATCTACCGGTACGATCTCGGCATCTGGGCGAGCGCGCAAGGCATTGCCGCCGCCTCCAGCAATCTCTACCAGAAGGCGGGGCTTCCGGCGGACAGTGAAAAGTTTGCCGCGCTTTTGCGGTTTTTGGACGTTCATGTTTTTACGCTTCGCCGCTCGCTGCCCCTGGCTCCTTCGGAACGCGCAGACGTGCTTCTGATGAATGGCCGCCTTGCCATGGCGGAATTTCTACAGAGCGTCCGGACCAATGCCGCCGATTATGACGAGGTAGTGGTCTACCTTGCCGGGCTGATCGAACAGGAACGGGATATCCAGTCGATCTTCCATCTTGCATTGCTGATGACGGATTGTATCAGGCCCGGCCTGAAGGACGGCTATATCCGCTTCTTCCAGGCCGCCGACGCCGCCTGAAATGCAAAGGGCCTGAAAATCTGCGGATCTTCAGGCCCTGTCGTTTTTTGGGGACTGTATCCCGATCAGCCGCGGCGACGGCTGCCGCGTTCGCGGGCAGGGGCCGGCGGGCTTTCATTGGCAGTCTTGTTGCGCATCGGACCGATGCGCTCGATGATGGTTTCGACGGTCGGCCGTTCGCCCGGCACATAGGTGTCGAGCGCCACCCGCATCGCGGCCAGATGTTCGCACGACGTACCGCAGCAGCCGCCGATGATTTTGGCACCGGCATCACGGGCAAGGCGCGCATAGTCGGCCATCAGCGGCGGGGTTCCGGAATAGTAGATTTCCGAACCGCGGAATTCCGGAATGCCGCAATTGCCCTTGATGATGATGTTTGCCGCCGGATTGGCATCCGTCATGTCGAGCAGCGACGAGAGGATGTCGGAAGCGCCGACGCCGCAATTGGCGCCGGTTGCGACCGGGCCACTGCCGATGTCCTGTGCGACCGCAAACATATCCTTGGGATGCAGGCCCATCATCGTCTTGCCGGCCGTGTCGAACGAACCTGTATAGACATAGGGCAGCCCGACCTTGACCGCTGCTTCTGCAGCAGCGCGGATTTCGTCAGGCGCTGACATGGTTTCGATCCAGGCGACTTCCGCACCGCCGGCCTTCAGGCCCTCGATCTGTTCGACGAACGCCTCGACCGCATCTTCATAACTCATGGCACCAAGCGGGATCAGCAGTTCGCCGGTCGGACCGACCGAGCCTGCCGTGATCACCTTGCGCGGTGCCTTGTCGGCGACTGCGCGGGCTATTTCGGCGGCGCGTTTGTTGAGGTCGTAAACGCGATCCTGCGCCTGATGCAACTTCAGACGATGGCGCGTGCCGCCGAAAGAGTTGGTCAGGATGATGTCGGCGCCAGCATCGACGAAATCCTGATGCAGCTTGGTGATATTGTCCGGCTTGGCTTCGTTCCAGAGTTCCGGTGCTTCGCCCGCTTCCAGTCCCATGGCAAACAGCGAGGTGCCGGTCGCACCGTCGGCGAGAAGCACGCCCTTGGCGTCAAGGAGGTCGGAAAGCGGATTGGCGTGAACGGTCATGGGGTATCCTGATCTCATCGGGTTTCCTAATCATATAAAGATATCCTTATATGATTGCAAGGGCGCAGCTGTTCGCCGAGCTTAATCCGCGTCTTGGCGCAGGTTGCAGCGCGCGGCCATGTCGAGCCCGAAAACCGCCAGCGCCAGAAGCATCCACTGGGGATCGGCGCGGTTCAGAATGAAGGATTCAAGCATGCCGTTATAGGTCATGAATACGATGACCATCACGCAGAACTCCGAAAAGTTGCGGCTTCCAGTGCGCCGGGCGGCCCGAATGTAGTCGATGAGCGGCTTAACGAAGAGAAGAAGGATGATCACGCCTCCGCCCGGAATGCCGAAGGTCAGCAGCGCGTCGAGGAAGGTGTTGTGCGCCGATACGATCCCGCGCACGTCCCAATCCGCTTCGAAATTGGCTTCCATGCCGCGTATGACCGGCGACAGCCAGAAACTGGCATACCCATGGCCGAACCAGGGATGCGCGGCGATGCTTTCGGATGCAAACTGCCAGATCGCGTCGCGACCCGTGAAGGTGTGGTCCTCCAGCACCGCTGCGGTCATCGCGAGCAAGCTGGGGGAGTAGATTGTCCCGACGGTGAGGCAGGCGACGAGCACTGCGAAACACAGGTGCACGATGACGATTGCGCCCGGACTGCGCATCGCGCTGCCGCAAAGTACGATGCCGATCGCCAGCGGCAGGAAACCGATCGTCGTCTTCGAGCCGGTATGAAGAACGAAAATGACGGCAAGGAGCGTGATGGCCCACCCGCGCATCCGGGCGCCTGCGCGGATGCAGTATATGCCGAACATGGCGAGCACTGAAAAAATCGGGGCCGATACGTTCTTGTGCGCGAGATGGCCGCGCCAGTAGCCGGCATGCCACGGCTCCGAACCGATGGCCTGATGGATCGCCCGGTCGGGTAGCAGCACCAGGGCGGCATAGTTGACGACAAGCAACAGCAACACCGCATTGGCGCTGGCCGAGACGAAGTCTTTTTCGCTGCGCGGCAAGACCAGCACGCCGGCAACAATCAGCATGGCGACAAGACTGAGCGTGACGCCGCGTGCCGAAGCGGCCGGGTCATAGGACTGCAGGCAGGAGAAATAGGCGATTGCAAAAATGATCAGCCAGCTGGGAGAGATCAGCCGCAGCAATGTGCGGGGAGGAACGGAGGCCAGCATGAAGAATATGAACAGCCCGCCCAGCCCGAGATAGCCGATCTGATTGACGACATTCGCCGTGCTTCCAACGTCTCCCTCGGAGGCAATATCTCCCGTAAAAGGACTGAGGGTGAAGATCATGATGAACAGGCCGAAGCCCGCCAGCAATGACGTTGCAGCCCGCATGATCGCCGCAACCCCGTCGGGCGCCGGCTGCGGTATGATCAATCTGGCGTCTGCTTCGTGCAAGGCGGTGTGTCCGTGACTGACGGCGAAGATGGCGGCGGCCGTTGCCATCCACCCACCTTCCGGTACCACCCGCGCCCGGCCGCGCGACGCGCGCGCCTGAAAGCGATGTTGGCCTGCCTTATCGCACAGTGCCCCCACATGGTTAAATCGCGGTAAAGATCGGTCCGCCTGTGGACCGGGCGGTTAAGCCGGACGATCACGATCCGCCTGGCGCGCAGGCTCGGGGCGAGCCTTCCAGGAAAGGGCGGGACAGGCCGGTTTGTCCGCCCTGTCCTCCTGAGGCAGCCTTCAGGCTGCCTGCAACTGATGGCTGATCGGCGTCACCATGGCCGAAATGATCGTGCCGAGATCGATCGAGCCGACCGGCCGGCCATTGGCATCGACCACATGGGCAACATTCTGGTTGGCGACCGTCATCATCCGGGCAGCACTTTCCAGCACGGTGCCGATGGTGACGGGTACGCCTTCCGGATTGCCCGACAGCGGCTTCATGATCGTTTCGACATTAATGACGCGGCCGCGGTTCACTTCCTTGACGAAGGCGGTGATGTATTCGTCGGCCGGCTTCAGGACGATCTCCTGGCCCGTGCCCTGCTGGATAACCTTGCCGTCGCGCAGGATGGCGATCTTGTCGCCGAGCCGAAGGGCTTCGTCGAGATCGTGGGTGATGAACACCACGGTCTTCTTCAGCTCTTTCTGCAGGTCGAGCAGAACCGTCTGCATATCGACGCGGATCAACGGATCGAGCGCCGAATAGGCCTCGTCCATCAACAGGATATCGGCATCGTTGGTCAGTGCCCGGGCAAGGCCGACGCGCTGCTGCATGCCGCCGGAAAGCTGGTTGGGATAGTGGTTCTCGAATCCCTTGAGGCCAACGCGCTCGATCCAGCCCTGCGCCCGCTTGCGGCTTTCCTCCATCGGCACGCCCTGGATTTCCAGGCCGTAGACGGTGTTTTCGATGATCGTGCGGTGCGGCAGAAGCGCGAACTTCTGAAACACCATCGCTGTCTTGTGGCGGCGGAATTCGCGCAGGTCGTTTTCGCTCATCTTGCAGACGTCGACACCGTCATAGAGCACTTCACCGGCCGTCGGATCGATCAGGCGGTTGATGTGGCGGATCAGCGTGGATTTGCCCGAGCCGGACAGGCCCATGACCACCATGACGCCGCCTGCCGGCATGGAAATGTTGATGTCCTGCAGGCCGAGCACGTGGCCATGCTTTTCGTTGAGCTCGGTCTTGCCGAGGCCGGCCTTGACCTGATCGACGAAGTCACGGCCGCGTGGTCCGAAGATCTTGTAGAGGTTCTTGACCTCGATTGCGTGACTAGCCATGGATCACCTCCGAATGCTTTTGCAGCCGCTTGCCATAGGCCTGGCTGGTGCGGTCAAAAATGATGGCGATCGCAACAAGCGCGAAACCA
Source organism: Pararhizobium sp. P1_E7 (assembly GCF_056405855.1). Lineage (NCBI taxonomy): Bacteria > Pseudomonadati > Pseudomonadota > Alphaproteobacteria > Hyphomicrobiales > Rhizobiaceae > Pararhizobium > Pararhizobium sp. P1_E7. Next base: position 142,590 of record NZ_JBFUBH010000007.1, read on the forward strand.
TTGAAGAAACCGACGGTGAAGAACTGGTTGTTGATGGCCTGCAGCACGTTGCGGCCGAGGCCGCCGACGCCGACCATCGAGGCGACCACGACCATGGCGAGAGACATCATGATGGTCTGGTTGATGCCGGCCATGATGGTCGGCAAGGCAAGCGGCATCTGGACATTTTTCAGTCGCTGCCACGGCGACGAGCCGAACGCGTCGGCCGCCTCCAGCACTTCCTTGTCCACCAGCCGTATCCCGAGATTGGTCAGACGGATCATCGGCGGCACGGCATAGATGACGACGGCGATCAGACCTGGAACCTTGCCGATACCGAAGATCATCACGACTGGGATCAGATAGACGAAGCTCGGCATCGTCTGCATGACGTCGAGGATCGGATTGATGACGGACTGGGCGCGTTCGGAGCGGGCCATCAGGATACCAATCGGAATGCCGACGATAATGGCGATAAACGTACAGACCGTGACCATGGCCAAGGTGACCATCGTGTCGTTCCACAGGCCGACAAGGCCGATCAGCAGCATGGAGGCGATCGTGCCGATGGTAATGCGCAGGTCGCGGCTGCCGTAGTAGACGATCGCAACCATCACGGCCAGGATGATGATCCATGGCGAGCTGACGAACAGCTTTTCAAGATAGTTCAGAAACCACTGAAGCGGCTGGACGAGAGCATCGATGGCGTTGACATATTCGCGCACGAGGGCCTTGAAGCCATCATCGACGCTTTTTCGAGCCATGCGGATAGTCGTTTCGTCGATCGCCGGAAATTTACAAAGCAGATCTGGCAAGTAACTGCATATTGCCATGTTGTTCCCCTTTAAACCGGAAGTTTTATAACGCCGGCCGCGTCACCAATGCCTTTGAGGCCTTTGCGCGCAGACTTGGGTGGTTTCTTTACGAACCCCGGCATGCCGAAAATGTGACAGCTTTCCGCCGCAAGCGGCTATGCCGTTTGCGACGATTTTCGTTTTCATATCCATATTTCACGGAAATACCGGCGGCATTTCGTGTCGCCGGCTATTGGGCCTGTTGTTTTCCGGCGTCATGGCAATGTGCTGCGTTACCGGCCAAAGGCCGGCAGCGAGGCAAGCTTCGCTGCCGGCGGTCTTTCCGTTAGAGGGCTGCCTTGACCTTTTCGGCGACGTCAGGCGCGACCCACTTGGTCCACATGTCCGGATAGTTTTCCAGGAAATGCTTGGCTGCGTCTTCGTTGGTGCCCTGGTTGGCGTCCATCCAGGCGAGAACCTTGTTGACGGTGCCGTTGTCCCACTTGCGAACCTTGACGTAGTCCATCGCAACGCTGGCCTTCTCGGAGAAGGCCTTTGTCACCACCGTGTAGACGTCAGATGTCGGGTAGGAGTTGACCTTCGGATCCGGGCAATCCGGAACGGCGGTGCACGCGTCCCAGTCGGCCTTGTTGTGCTCGACACCGAAGCTGAGGCGCGTCATCTCGTACTTTCCGAGAATAGCCGTCGGAGCCCAGTAGTAGCCAAGCCAGCCGGTCTTCTTTTCAAAGGCGTTGGAGATCGAGCCGTCGAGACCGGCTGCCGAGCCGGTATCGATCAGCTCGAAACCGAGCTTTTCGGCGCCGAGCGCCCTATAGAGGTTGGCGGACGAAACCTGGCAGTTCCAACCCGACGGGCAATTGTAGATAGCGGCCTTTGAAGCATCTTCCGGCGCCGGGAAGAGTTCCGGATGTTTCAGTGCATCCTGAACGGTCTTGATGTCGGGATGGGCGTCTGCAACAAACTTCGGAATCCACCAGCCTTCGACACCGCCCTCGCTGAGCAGCGGCGCGGCTTCGATCAGGCGGCCTTCCTTGATGGCGGCGTCGAGCGGCGTGCGCACCGCATTGACCCACAATTCGGGCGCCATGTCCGGCTGCGCCTTCTCGTTCATCGAGGTGAAGGTCGGCATGGTGTCGCCGGTTACCAGCGTTACCGTGCAGCCGTAGCCGTTCTCAAGGATATACTTGTCAACATGGGCGGCGACGCCGGCGGATGCCCAGTTCATTTCTGCGATGCTGACTTCGCCGCATTCGGCGGCGGATGCCGAACCTGCCAGCGCGTAGAGGCCGGCAGCAAGGATAGTGGAAGCGAGGAGCTTCTTCATGTTTAAGACCTCCCAGTCTTAATGCAGCCAAAAATCTTGGGGTTGGTCGGGATACTGCATCTCCCGGAAACCCAATCGTTCAGGTTGAAGCAGATCGGGGGGCGCTTGTGGCAAGGCCAGTCTTTCATCCCCGCTGCGACGGCGTTGGAGTTTTGTTGTCTGACTGCGCAACTCCGCCGTCAGTCCTCTCTTTTTACCGTTGGGGGTAGCGTAAGTATTCCACAGGAGAAATCAACCTCCGGAATCGTTTTAAGCCGTGCCGGCGGCTTTCTCGGGCCGCCAAAAGGCGCGCGCAAGCCGTTGAATTTTAATGATACGGGCAAAATTTTGTGCAAATGCGCCGATCTTTGGCGTAAAATTAGCACTGCTTCACACAAGAGGTGCGAAGCGTGTTTTATCGCAGACAAATTGTGTTCCGTATGCGCCTTCAAATTGATTTTCATCGGGCATGAAAAAAAGTGAAAAAAATGCGGAATTCACCTTTGGTTAAGCTCTCACTAACCATCCGGTAACACTGTCAGGCTAATTGTTTTCGTGCGGCAGGGAAACTTGGCCGCCCGGCTGGATCAGGTTCTGCGTCCCGGCCGGAGCGATCTCCGGGTGTATGCCGGAGGGGCCATGCGTACTGTTGGCAGACCGCACAGTTCCGAAAGGAGCGGGTGCGGTTTTCGCGTTTACAGCGCCGCGCGTCATTCATGACGCGCAAGGGTCTGCATGGTTTTTCCTTAAATCGGAATCGATTTAAGGAATGATGCGGTAAGAGCCGGTGTCCGCCTTGGCTTTCGGTCACAAAAAAACCGCGCCTCTTTAACTGGCGCGGTTCGAGTGGTCAGTCTGGGAGAGACTATTAGCCGACGCTGCGCGTCCGGATGAAACCAAGCGGGCCGAAGGGGGTCGGCATGACCGTGTTGCGAACGCGCGACTGGCTGTCGGGAGCCTTGGAGTTCCAGGCGATCTGAACGAAATTGGGCTTGCTGAAGATGAACAACATCTGGGTGTGACCTTGGGTGTGAAGCGTTTGTTCGCTCTGTGGTTTGATGGTGCTGATATACGCCTGCTGCGGCGCAAAGCAACAAGAGTTTTTGCCATGGAATGTCGCTTTTCGGATACTGTTGCCGCAAAGCTGCGCAAGCCTTGCAGCGGTCTGAAACATGGCGTGAGCGAACGGCCGCAATGGTGGCAAGAATGCGGCAAAACATGGCTTTGCTTGTGGCGATAGCGATGCTAGACGAGGTGTCATGACAAAGACGATCATGCTTCAGGGAACCGGCTCCGATGTCGGAAAAACGGTATTGGTGGCGGGCCTCTGCCGTGTCGCATCCAACCGCGGTCTGAAGGTGGCACCGTTCAAGCCGCAGAACATGTCGAACAATGCCGCGGTGTCGGACGACGGCGGCGAGATCGGCCGGGCGCAATGGCTGCAATCGATGGCTGCCCGCATCCCGTCATCGGTGCATATCAACCCTGTTCTGCTCAAGCCGCAGTCGGAAACCGGCAGCCAGATCATCGTCCAGGGCAAGGTCGCGGGGCAGGCCAGGGGGCGCGATTATCAGGCCTTGAAACCTAAATTGATGGGCGCCGTCATGGAAAGCTTCGAAACCGTCCGGTCCGGCGTCGATCTGGTTGTCGTCGAAGGAGCCGGATCGCCGGCCGAAATCAACCTGCGCGCCGGTGACATCGCCAATATGGGATTTGCCACCCGCGCCAAAGTTCCGGTCGTGTTGGTCGGCGACATCGATCGCGGCGGCGTCATCGCCTCGCTTGTCGGCACCCACACTATTCTGTCCGCCGAAGACCGCGCCATGATCAGCGGCTATATCATCAACAAGTTCCGGGGCGACGTGTCGCTGTTCGACGACGGCATAGCTGCAGTGAGAAGTTTCACCGGTTGGCCTTGCTTCGGCGTCGTTCCCTGGCTGAAGAGCGCCGGCCGTCTCCCGGCAGAAGATTCCGTCGTGCTGGAAAGGCTGGCACGGGGGGCGGGCAGAGCGCTGAAGGTTGCCGTGCCCGTCCTGTCGCGCATCGCCAATTTCGACGATCTCGATCCGCTGGCCGCGGAGCCGGAAGTCGATCTCGTCTTCGTTCGTCCCGGCGAGAGAATTCCAGCGGACGCCGGTCTGGTGGTCATTCCGGGATCGAAGGCGACGATTGCCGATCTCAGCGATTTTCGCGTGCAGGGCTGGGATCGTGACCTGCAGGCGCATGTCCGGCGTGGTGGCCGCGTCATCGGGATTTGCGGCGGCTACCAGATGCTGGGGGACCGGGTCACCGATCCGCATGGAATCGAAGGCAATGTCGTTGAAATCGAAGGTCTCGGCCTGCTTGCGGTCGAAACCGAGATGGCGCCGGAAAAGACGGTGCGCAACAGCAGCGCCCGCTCGGCGGTCTACGACGTTGCGCTGGAAGGCTACGAAATTCACCTCGGCCGCACCACCGGCGCCGACTGCGTCCGCCCGGCCGTGATCATCGATGGCCGGCCGGACGGTGCGGTGTCGGCGGACGGCATGGTCAGCGGAACCTATCTGCACGGTCTGTTTGCCAGCGATGCCTATCGCGCTGCGCTGCTGAAAAGCTTCGGCATCGAGGGCGGTGGTGAAAATTACCGGCAATCGGTCGACCGGGCGCTCGACGATATCGCGGCAGAGCTGGAAGCGGTGTTGGACCCGCGCTGGCTGGATGGCCTGATGTCTTGACGTCCTGATCGCGGCGGTTTTCAGATTTCTCCCGATGCCTCGAGGATCAAGCGAAGTCTTGCCGAGGCCGGGCCGAACCCGGCGACGGAGATCGCGCCGCAATTGACTTGATCCGGATGAGCGCCTAATCATCAACCATTGGATGGTTCCCGATGTGCCGTTGCATGTCGGGAGTAAATGGGAATGCGACGGGCCGGACCCAAACCGGGCGTCCTTATCGCAGCCGACCCCGCGACTGTAGAACGGTCAGGGTTCGCCATCCGGGAAAGCCGATGGTCCGGACTGTCCGCATTCGCGGCGGCGGAAGGGTCGGCCCAACCGGAAAAGCCACTGGAGCGGCATCACGATCAGCCGGGGCTGGACGCCTCTAAATCTACGAATCGTCCACCTCTTCGTGATACCCAAAACCTCCGGGAAGGCGAGGCGAACCCGTTCGTGCCCTTAAGCGGCACGTGGCGCCGTGAGCCAGGAGACCTGCCATCCTCAAGGGCCCCATCTTAGCCAGGGGTTCGCCCGATCCAGGGAGAGACACTCCCGATGCCAGCACGGAGGTTGTCATGGCTTCATTATCCCGTTCCCGGAACGGTCCGTTTCGCGTTGCCGCGGATGCAGGCTTGCGTGGTGTATGGGTCCGTTTATCGCCCGGCGTGCGCTGAGGCCGGGATCATTTCATGACAGCGATACAGTCAGGCAGTGTGCTGGCAGGCAGCGTGCTGGTTCTGGGCGGCGCCCGTTCCGGCAAATCCGCTTTTGCCGAAAAACTCGTCAAGGCGTCGGGTCTTGGCATGCATTACGTCGCGACCGGGAGGGCCTGGGACGGTGAGATGCAGGCAAGGATTGCCGAGCATCGCGATCGCCGCGGGGCCGATTGGCAGACCCACGAGGAGCCGCTCGAGCTTGCCACCTGCCTTGAAGCGATCGACGCGCCTGATCGCATCGTTCTGATCGATTGCCTGACCCTGTGGGTCACCAACCTGATGATGGAGCATCGGGATATCGCGGCCGAATTTGAAAAGCTCGCGGCCTATGTGCCGCAAGCCAAGGCCCGGCTGGTCTTCGTCTCGAACGAGGTCGGGCTTGGCATCGTGCCGGAAAACCGGATGGCGCGCGACTTTCGCGACCATGCCGGCCGGCTGCACCAGATCATTGCGGAGATATCCGCAGACGTCTATTTTATCGCGGCCGGATTGCCGCTGAAAATGAAGGGTTGATCCATGACCATTGAAAAAGCCGCCCACGGCAAGATCCCGGCAACCGTCATCACCGGCTTCCTTGGCGCCGGCAAGACGACGATGATCCGCAACATCCTGCAAAATGCCGGCGGCCGGCGCATCGCGCTGATCATCAACGAGTTCGGCGATCTCGGCGTCGATGGCGACGTGCTGAAGGGCTGCGGCGCCGAAGCCTGCAGCGAGGACGACATCATCGAGCTGACCAATGGCTGCATCTGCTGCACCGTGGCCGACGATTTCATTCCGACCATGACCAAGCTGCTTGAGCGCGGAAACCGCCCGGACCATATTGTCATCGAAACATCCGGCCTGGCGCTGCCGCAGCCGCTGATCGCTGCCTTCAACTGGCCGGATATCCGCACGCAAGTGACCGTCGATGGCGTCATCACCGTCGTCGATAGCGCCGCCGTCGCCGCCGGACGGTTTGCCGACGATCACGACAAGGTCGATGCGCTGCGCGTCAACGATGACAATCTCGATCACGAAAGCCCGATCGAGGAGTTGTTCGAAGACCAGCTGACCGCCGCCGATCTGATCATTCTCAACAAGACCGACCTGCTCGATTCGACCGGTCTTGCCTTTGTCCGCAACGAGGTCTCCGCGCGCACCAGCCGCAAGCCGGCGATGATCGAAGCGAAGAACGGCGAGGTTTCCGCAGCCGTGCTGCTTGGCCTCGGTGTCGGCACGGAAAGCGACATCGCCAACCGCAAGTCCCATCACGAGATGGAACATGAGGCGGGCGAGGAGCATAGCCATGACGAGTTCGACAGTTTCGTTGTCGAACTGGGGCCGATTGCCGATCCCGCCGGTTTCATCGAAAAGCTGAAGCCGATCATCGCCGCACACGATGTGCTGCGCCTGAAGGGGTTCGCCGATATCCCCGGCAAGCCGATGCGCCTGCTGATCCAGGGTGTCGGCGCCCGTATCGAGCAGTATTTCGACCGCCCATGGGCTGCAGGCGAAGTGCGCCGCACCCGCCTGGTCGTCATCGGCCTGCATGACATGGATGAAGCCGCCGTACGCGCTGCCATCGCAGCGGCGGTTTGAGGGCGTTTTGACCGGGCGCGAGAATTTTCCCTTCCCGACCCCTCCCCACAAGGGGGAGAGGCCAGAACGGCGCTTGCCGCTATTTTCGTACCCGGTCGACCGGTTCAGGGCCTGTTTCCCATTCGAGACGAACAGGCTTGGCAAAGAGGTGCGGAAGGCTAGTCCCGCCCCCTTGTGGGGAGGGATTGGGGAGAGGACGTCGCCCAGTCTCAGGGAGGTTGCATGCATCTCCTCCTAGCCCAGAAGGGAACGATCACCGACGGCGAGGAAGCGATCGATCTCGGTCAGTCGCCGGCTGATATCCTGTTCCTGTCCGCCGCTGATACCGAACTTTCGTCGATCGCCGGCGCGCATCGCGCGCGTGGGGCCAAGCCGAGCCTGCGGGTGGCCAGCCTCTTGACGCTCAAGCACCCGATGTCGGTGGATACCTATGTCGAGCGCACGGCGCGCCATGCCAGGCTCATCATCGTGCGCCCGCTCGGCGGTGCCAGCTATTTCCATTATGTGCTGGAGGCGCTGCATGCGGCAGCCGTCACCCATAAATTCCAGATTGCCGTACTGCCGGGCTGCGACAAGCCCGATCCGGGGTTGGAACCGTTTTCGACCGTCCCTGCCGAAGACCGCAACCGGATGTGGGCCTATTTCACCGAGGGCGGCGCCGACAACATGGTCCGGCTGCTCAGCTATGCCGAGGCGCTGATTGACGGCTCGGAAAAACCGGAATCCGCAGCGCCGCTGATGAAGGCGGGAATCTGGTGGCCGGGGCAGGGCGTGATTGGAACCGAGGCATGGAAGAAAGCGGTAGGGTTTGTCCCGGGCAGAGCGGAATTTGAACCTGCCGACCGTGATTTGGAAAAGCGAGAGCTTGCGCCGGCAATCTCCCCCCTTGAAGGGGAGATTCCTGATAGGGCGGAGGGGGGAATCGCTCCTCAGTCACGAAACGGCCCTATCGTCGCCCTCTGCTTTTACCGCGCCCTCGTCCAAAGCGGCGAGACCAAGCCTGTCGAAGCCCTGATCGACGCGCTCGGTGCTGAAGGTTTGACGGTGCTGCCGGTGTTTGTGTCCAGCCTCAAGGATGCGGTCTCGATCGGTACGCTGGAGGCAGTTTTCGGCGAAGTGCCGCCGATGGTGGTGATGAATGCGACCGGGTTCGCGGTTTCCGCGCCTGGCGCCGACAGAAAGCCGACCGTGCTCGAGTTTTCCGGCGCGCCGGTCCTTCAAGTGATCTTTTCCGGCTCCTCGCGTGCCGCCTGGGAAGCCTCGCCGCAAGGCCTGATGGCGCGCGATCTGGCGATGAACGTGGCGTTGCCGGAAGTTGACGGGCGCATCCTGTCGCGGGCCGTTTCGTTCAAGGCTGCGGCTGTCTACGACGCCGATGTCGAGGCCAATATTGTCGGCCATGAACCTCTGGCCGATCGCGTCGCCTTTGCCGCCAAGCTGGCAGCCAACTGGGCCAGACTGCGTCAGGCCGCACCGGCTGAGCGCCGCGTGGCGATCGTCATGGCGAATTATCCCAACCGCGACGGGCGGCTCGGCAACGGCGTCGGCCTCGATACGCCCGCCGGCACGATCGAAGTCATGAAAGCGATGGCGGCCTGCGGCTACGGGATTGATGATATCCCGCGTGATGGCGATGCGCTGATCCGGTATATGATGGACGGGCCGACCAATTCGGCGCGGGTGGACTGCGAAGTCCGCGAGACGCTTTCCTTGAGTCAATACAAGGCCTTCTTCTCGTCTCTTCCCACTCAGATTCAGGGTGAGGTTGTTGACCGCTGGGGCCGGCCGGAGAGTGATCCGTTCTTCCGCGACGGCCGCTTTGCCCTGCCTTTGACGCGCTTTGGAGAAACGCTGGTCGGCATTCAGCCGGCGCGCGGATACAATATCGATCCGAAGGAAACCTATCACTCGCCGGACCTTGTGCCGCCGCATGGCTATCTGGCGTTCTACGCCTTCCTGCGTCAGGAATACGGTGCGCATGCCATCGTCCATATGGGCAAGCACGGCAACCTCGAATGGCTGCCGGGAAAATCGCTGGCGCTGTCGGAAACCTGTTATCCGGAAGCGGTGTTTGGTCCGATGCCGCATCTCTATCCGTTCATCGTCAACGATCCGGGCGAGGGCACGCAGGCCAAGCGGCGTAGCAGTGCCGTCATCATCGATCACCTGACGCCGCCGCTGACGCGGGCCGAATCCTACGGCCCGCTGAAAGACCTCGAAGCGCTGGTGGATGAATATTACGACGCAGCCGGCGGCGACCCGCGGCGTCTCAGATTGCTGAGCAAGCAGATCCTCGATCTCGTGCGTGACATCGGCCTCGATCATGACGCCGGCATTGCCGGGTCCGACGCCGAGGACAAGGCGCTCGAAAAGCTCGACGCCTATCTCTGCGACCTCAAGGAACTGCAGATCCGCGACGGTCTGCATATCTTCGGCGTTGCTCCGGAAGGCCGGCTGCTGACGGACCTGACGGTTGCTCTTGCGCGTGTGCCGCGCGGGCTGGGCGAGGGCGGCGACCAGAGCCTGCAGCGGGCGATGGCAGTGGATGCGGGGCTGGGGCGTTCGAAACTGATCTCCCCCTCAAGGGAGGAGATCAATCCGGAACGTTCGTTCGACCCGCTCGACTGCGTCCTTTCCGATCCCTGGCATGGCCCGCAACCGGCCATGCTTGCCGAAGTCTCCGACGCCCCATGGCGGACCGCCGGCGATACTGTCGAGCGCATCGAGTTGCTGGCCACGAGGTTCGTCTCCGGCGAATTGCCGTGCCCTAAAAGCTGGACCTCCACCCGCGCTGTTCTCGACGAAATCGAAGCCCGCCTCAAGCCCTCGATCACCCAATCCGGTCCCGCCGAAATCGCTGCGCTGATGACCGGGCTCGACGGCCGTTTCGTGGCTCCCGGCCCCTCCGGCGCGCCGACGCGCGGGCGGCCGGACGTGCTGCCGACGGGCCGCAATTTCTATTCGGTCGACAGCCGCGCCGTGCCGACGCCGGCAGCGTTCGAGCTCGGCAAGAAATCGGCCGAACTCCTGATTCGCCGCTATCTGCAGGATCATGGCGACTGGCCGACATCCTTCGGTCTCACAGCCTGGGGCACGTCGAACATGCGCACCGGCGGCGATGACATCGCCCAGGCAATGGTGCTGATCGGCACCAAGCCCGTCTGGGATATGATCTCGCGCCGCGTCACGGGCTATGAGATCGTGCCGCTGGCAACGCTGGGCCGTCCGCGGGTCGATGTCACCCTGCGCATTTCCGGTTTCTTCCGGGATGCCTTTCCCGAGCAGATCGGACTGTTCGATACGGCGATCCGCGCCGTCGGCGCGCTCGAAGAGGATGACGCCGACAATATGATCGCCGCGCGCATGCGCGTCGAAACCAAACGGCTGGAGGCTTCCGGCGTTTCGTCGAAGGAAGCCGCACGACGCGCTTCCTACCGTGTCTTCGGAGCCAAACCCGGTGCCTACGGTGCGGGATTGCAGGCGCTGATGGATGAGGGGGGATGGGACAACCGCGCCGATCTCGCCGATGCCTATCTCACCTGGGGAAGCTATGCCTATGGCGCCGGTGAAGACGGCAAGGCGGAGCGCGGGCTTCTGGAAGCACGGCTGAAGACTGTCGAGGCCGTCGTCCAGAACCAGGACAACCGCGAACACGATCTGCTCGACAGCGACGATTACTACCAGTTCGAGGGCGGCATGAGCCTGGCGGTCGAGCAGATGGCAGGCGCGCGCCCGGCCGTCTATCACAACGACCATTCCCGCCCGGAAAAGCCGGTGATACGCTCGCTGGAGGAGGAAATCGGCCGGGTGGTGCGTGGCCGCGTCGTCAATCCGAAATGGATCGAAGGCGTGATGCGTCATGGCTACAAGGGCGCTTTCGAGATCGCCGCCACGGTCGATTACATGTTTGCCTTCGCGGCAACGACCGGCGCTGTGCGCAGCCATCATTTCGAGGCGGTCTATCAGGCCTATGTGATGGACGAGAGGGTCCGCCAATTCATGGAAGACAAGAACCCGGCAGCGCTGCGCGAAATGACCGGCAAGCTGATGGAGGCCATCGATCGCGGCCTGTGGTCGCCACGCTCCAACTCGGCGCGTTTCGAGATTCAAGGTCTCGCCGCAGCGGYGGAATAGCGGCGAGCACGCCGTTCTGAAAACATTCGAATTCTGAGAGGATACACGATGAGCGAAGACGACGTACAAGCAACCGGAACCGGCCCCGTCAACGACGAGGCGCGTCACGCCATGAAGATGGCGAAGAAGAAGACCGCGCGCGACAAGATCATGGCGACCAAGACGGATCAGAAGGGCCTGATCATCGTCAATACCGGCAAGGGCAAGGGCAAGTCGACTGCCGGCTTCGGGATGATCTTCCGCCACATCGCCCATGGCATGCCGTCAGCCGTCGTCCAGTTCATCAAGGGTGCTTGGGAAACCGGCGAGCGCGACCTGATCGAGAAGCATTTTGGCGATGTCTGCCAGTTCTATACGCTGGGAGAAGGCTTTACCTGGGAAACCCAGGATCGTTCGCGCGATATCGCCATGGCGCAAACGGCCTGGGAAAAGGCCAAGGAGCTGATCCGCGACGAGCGCAATTCCATGGTGCTGCTCGACGAGATCAATATCGCGCTGCGCTATGATTATATCGATGTCGCCGAGGTGGTGCGGTTTTTGAAGGAAGAAAAGCCGCACATGACCCATGTCGTCCTGACCGGCCGCAATGCCAAGGAAGAGCTGATCGAGGCGGCCGATCTCGTAACCGAGATGGAACTGATCAAACATCCCTTCCGCTCCGGCATCAAGGCCCAGGTCGGCGTCGAATACTGAGCGGCTGGGGCTCCTATATGCCCAGCCAGATCCGGACCGGATGGCCCGGATCTGCCAGAAGCTTGATTGCCAGCGCGATGCAGGTGACGACCAAAAGCGGCTTGATGATCTTCGAACCGTTTTTCATCGCGAAACCCGAACCGACCTGCGCCCCGGCAAACTGGCCGGCGCCCATCAACAGGCCGACTTTCCATAAAACCACGCCGTAAATCACGAAGACGACGAAAGCGCCGATGTTGGAGCCGAAGTTGAGGAACTTCGTGTGAGCGGCCGCCTTCAAGACGCCGAAGCCCGCAAGCGCAATGAAGGCGAGCATGAAGAACGAGCCCGTGCCCGGTCCGAAGACGCCGTCGTAAAAGCCGATCGCCGGTACCAGCGTCAGCGAAAACAGGAAAGGCGTCATCCTCTGTGCCTTGTCGGCATCGCCGAGACTCGGCTTGACGGCGAAATAGAGCGCGATCGCGACGAGCAGGAAGGGCAGAACGGCCTTCAGCACATCGCCCGGCACCACTGTTGCAAGGATGGCCCCGAGCGCTGCTCCGAGCGCCGACATCGCGGCCATCGGCAGTTGTTTGCGCAGGTTGACATGACCATGCCGGGCATAGGCGAGGCTTGCCGAGCCGGAACCGAACAGCGACTGCAGTTTATTGGTGCCCAGTGTTTCGAGCGGCGGAATGCCGGCGATCAGCATGGCGGGGATCGTGATCATGCCGCCGCCGCCGGCGATCGAATCGATGAAACCGGCGAGAAAAGCAGCGACGAACAACAGGGCGAGGAGGTGGGGAGCAAGATCGTGCAAGAGAGAGACTCGGACAGTCGGAGCGGATGGAAATTCAGCCACTGTGTGTCAGAGGTTTGCTGGAAATGCAAAGGCAGCACGAAGGACTGTGTCGGCCCTTCCTGAAAATAGTGTTGGGTTTGCGCCCTATTTGAAATGCGCCTCGGTCAGCACGTAGCTGTCGCGCCGGTCACGCGCATAGGCCTTGCGGGCGATATCCTGTACCGAGCTGCGCGCCGCATCGAAGGCTGCCAGGCAATCGGCCTCGCTCGGAGAGCGCGAGACGATCTTCGACAATGCGCCGATTTCGACGAAGAATTTTACTTCGAACATGCCGTCATACCCGAGAAAGCGGATGCGTCTCGCGGATTCGTTGTAACTGCGGCTGGTGTTCGGAAACGTCAATGCCATGAAGCGATATACCTTTAATCGTTGAAAGCCATGTTGCGCCTGATGCCGCGTCCTGCGGCAGGGTTTATAGCAGGCGGTTGTCTTCGACAGTGCGCAGCATGCGGCGCAGTCGACCGTCGCTGTCCGGCTTCCTGATCGTCTTGGTTACGATTTCAGCCGTATTTTTGGCAGGCTTGGGTGTCGCGACGCCGTTCACCTTGATCCAGGCGAGCTTTTTCTTGAAAAACATCATGGGCGGTCCTCCTGCATCCGATCGGCCGCAAGTCACGAACGATCGATGCTGTTTCGATAAATGCCCGTGCGCCGAACGCACAAAGTCCTGTGGTTCGTGACGTCACTCATCTTGAATTGGTGTCGCGATGACAAGGAGCCTTTGGAGGCTCAACATCGGCAGAAAATATTCCAAAGCGCAACGCTGGCGCAGGTGCCGGAAGAAAGCGTGTCTTTAATAAAGGCACCTTCGTCAACCGTGGGCGTCGATTGAGGTTTAAATGAGATCGAACAGCGTATCCCGCGGATGATGTTCGGCGGCAGCGGGAATCATCTGTATGACGCGGGCCACACCGCGAATGGCGCAATCCGGTTTGACCGGGCAGGTGGCCTCCGGTAAACAGGAGGGACGTGCGACGGTGCCCATCACGGTGGGCTGAAAGAGCGTCCGGTGCGGCCGACCCAGCCAGGGGGCCTCATCCGGTGCTGTCCAGACCGCTTCGGAGCCTTTGGCTGTCGAAGGCCCCGGCGCATCGTGAATATGCGGCGCGGGAGGCCGTTTTTGTGATGCATCTGGATATTCGCGATCAAGCAGGCCGTATGCCGCTCGTTCTGGGTCTTGGCTGCGAGCGCGGCACGCCGGGCGGCGAGGTGATCCGGCTTGCCGAGGAGGCGCTGGCCTTGGCCGGGGTCGCTCGTCACGCGCTTACCGCAATTGCCTCGCTGGACAGCCGTGTGGCGGAACCGGCGATGATCGCCGCTGCCGAGCACTTTTCCGTCCCTTTCATGGTCTTCGACACCGGCGCGCTGGAGGCGCAGTTTCCACGGCTGGAAAACCCTTCGGATATTGTCTTTGCCTTGACCGGCTGCCATGGCGTGGCGGAAGCGGCGGCACTCGCGGCTGCAGGCAAGTCCGGCGCCCTGATCGTTCCGAAGATCAAGTCGGCCCATGCCACGGCCGCCATGGCTCGCGGGGCATTTATCGAATCAAGTCAGGATGTTGCTGTTGGACGTGAATGCAGTGATTCGGGACCTTCACAGACTGAGTCAGCGTCGCCGCTGCCTGCCTTGGCGGAGATGACACGATGACCGATGTGTTGTTTTCCGGCCTTCCAGAACTTGAACAGGGCACCGTGTGGCTGGTCGGCGCCGGTCCCGGCGATCCGGGTCTGCTGACGCTGCATGCGGTGAACGCGCTGCGTCAGGCCGATGTCATCGTCCATGACGCACTGGTGAACGCCGGCTGCCTGAGCCTGGCAAAACCGGGCGCTGTTCTGGAATTTGCCGGAAAGCGTGGCGGCAAGCCGTCGCCGAAACAGCGCGATATCTCCCTGCGGCTGGTCGAGCTGGCACGCCTGGGCAAACGCGTGCTGCGGCTGAAGGGCGGCGATCCCTTCGTCTTCGGCCGTGGCGGCGAGGAGGCGCTGACGCTGGTCGAGCACGGCATCCCGTTCCGCATCGTGCCGGGCATCACCGCCGGTATCGGCGGGCTTGCCTATGCCGGCATTCCGGTAACGCATCGCGAGGTCAATCACGCGGTGACATTCCTCACCGGCCACGATTCCTCCGGCCTCGTTCCCGACCGCATCCACTGGGAAGGCATCGCCAAGGGGTCGCCTGTCATCGTCATGTACATGGCGATGAAACATATCGGCCAGATCACAGCCAATCTCATGGCTGCCGGTCGTTCACCGAATGAGCCGGTCGCGTTCGTCTGCAATGCCGCCACGCCTGAACAGACGGTGCTGGAAACGACGCTCGCGCGGGCCGAGGCCGATGTTGCCGCGTCCAGTCTTGAACCGCCGGCCATCGTCGTCGTCGGCGAGGTGGTGCGCCTGCGCGCGTCACTCGACTGGCTGGGTGCTCTTGACGGCCGCGTTCTGACATCCGATCCGCTGTCGAGCCGGGCCTACAGGGACCCGGCATGAGCGGACTGCTGATCGCGGCGCCATCCTCGGGTTCCGGTAAAACCACGGTGACGCTCGGTCTGATGCGGGCGTTGCGCAATCGCGGCATTACTGTAGCTCCCGGAAAGGCCGGGCCAGATTACATCGATCCTGCCTTTCATACGGCTGCAAGTGGCAGGGCCTGCTTCAACTATGACCCTTGGGCCATGCGCCCGGAATTGCTGTGCACCAATGCAGCTATGCAGACTGCCGAAGGCGAAGTGCCGATTGTCGAGGCGATGATGGGGCTCTTCGACGGCGCGATCGACGGGAGCGGCTCGCCTGCCGATCTGGCGGCGATGCTTGGCCTGCCGGTTGTTCTGGTCGTCGATTGCGCCCGCATGTCGCAATCCGTTGCCGCCCTTGTGCGCGGCTATGCCTCGCATCGCGATGATGTCCATGTGGCCGGCGTCATCCTGAACAAGGTTGGCAGCGAGCGTCATGAAATGATGTTGCGCAATGCGCTGGATGAGAGCGGCATGCCGGTGCTGGGTGTCCTGCGTCAGAACGGCGATTTGAAACTGCCGGAACGCCACCTCGGTCTCGTGCAGGCTGACGAGCACGCAGCGTTGGATAGTTTCATCGAGCATGCCGCGATGCATGTCGAACAGGGCTGCGACCTGGATGCCATCTTGTCATTGAGCCAACGGCGTCCGGCAACACGCATGGACGTGCAGGTCACGACGCTGAAACCGCTTGGCCGGAAAATCGCCATCGCTCGCGATATAGCCTTTGCGTTTTGCTACGAGCATCTCCTGTCGGGCTGGCGGCGCGGCGGTGCCGAACTGGCATTCTTCTCGCCCTTGGCCGACGAGCCGCCCGCAGACGATGCGGATGCCGTCTATCTGCCGGGCGGCTATCCCGAGCTTCACGCCGGGCGTCTGGCCGATGCCGGGCGGTTCAAATCCGGCATGGCGGCGGTGCGGGATCGCGGTGCGCGCATTTTCGGCGAATGCGGCGGCTATATGATGCTCGGCGATGGGCTTGTCGCCGCCGATGGCAAGCGCTACGCAATGCTCGGTTTCCTGCCGCTCACCACCAGTTTTGCCACGCGCAAGCGGCATCTGGGATACCGGCGGGTCACTCCGCTCGATGCCAGTTTTTTTGATGGTCCGCTGATGGCGCATGAATTTCACTATGCAACGATCCTGTCTGAGGGCAATGCCGACCGGCTGTTCGATACAGAAGATGCCGCAGGAACGCCGCTCGGGCCTGCAGGGCTCAGGCGCGGCCGGGTTGCCGGCTCCTTCATGCACATCATCGACATGGCCCGCTCCGCATGAGTGCGCCGATTGCGCATGGCGGCGGGATCACCGAAGCCGCGGCCGTTTTCGGCGGCAGGCCGGAAGACTGGCTGGACCTTTCGACAGGTATCAACCCCAACCCGGCGAAGTTGCCCGGCATTCCGGTCCACGCCTGGCACCGGCTGCCGGATCGTCATCTGGTGGACCGTGCGCGAAAGGCCGCTGCCCGCTACTATCGCAGCGGCGACGTCCTGCCGCTTGCCGTTCCGGGTACGCAATCGGTTATCCAGCTCCTGCCGCGCCTTGCCGCGCAGGGCAGGCGCATTGCCATTTTCGCGCCGACCTATGGCGAATATGCGCGCGCATTCATAAGCGCCGGTTTCACCATCGATGAAATCTCCACGCCTGATCAACTGATGCCGGATCATGGGCTGGCCATACTGGTCAATCCCAACAATCCGACCGGACGGGCCTTTCGGCCAGCGGAAGTGCTCGCGATGACGCAGCGCATGAAGGCCAATGGTGGGCTGCTTCTTGTCGATGAAGCGTTTGGCGATACCGAGCCTGATCTCAGCGTCGCGGCGCAAGCTGCCGGTCACGACAATCTCATCGTCTTCCGTTCCTTCGGAAAATTCTTCGGTTTGGCCGGCTTGCGGCTTGGTTTCGTCGTTGCCGCAGAGCCGGTTCTGTCGGCGTTTCAGGAATGGCTCGGACCCTGGGCGGTGTCGGGGCCGGCTCTGGTGACGGCGGCAAAGCTGATGAGTGGCGATACCCAGGCGGTGCGGTCGTCGATTTTGGAACGCCGGGAAGGTCTCGAAACGGTCTTGCGGCAGGCCGGGCTGACGATCGTCGGCGGCACACCGCTTTTCGCTCTGATCGACCACGAACGCGCTTCGGACCTGCACCGGCAGCTCTGCCGGGACCGGATTCTGACGCGAAAATTCAATTATGCGCCCTCGTGGCTGAGGATTGGACTTGCGCCCGATGCGGCAGGCGATACACGCTTGGCGGATGCCCTGCGCAAAGCGCACCTCGCCTGAACGGACCCTTCAATGTCGACTGGAATTTTGCTCGTCCTGATCGCCGCCCTTCTGCTTGACCGGATTGTTGGCGATCCCGATTGGCTCTGGCGCCGGCTGCCGCATCCGGTCGTCCTTTTCGGTGCCATGATCGGCTGGTGTGACCGGACATTCAACCGCAAGCGCCTGGCGGACGAGGCCTTGCGGATCAGTGGTGTTCTGGTGATTGCCGGATTGCTGCTGTGGAGCCTTCTTTGCGGCTGGATGTTGCACCGGTTGTTCATGCGGATCGGGCTTTTCGGCTGGCTGCTCGAAATCGTCGCCGTGGCGGTGTTTCTGGCGCAGAAAAGCCTTGCCGATCATGTGTCGCGGGTGGCATCCGGACTTCGGGCCGGCGGGCTTGCCGGAGGGCGAAAGGCTGTATCGATGATCGTCGGGCGCGATCCGGAGACCCTGGACGAGCCTGCGGTATGCCGGGCGGCGATCGAAAGCCTCGCAGAGAATTTCTCCGACGGTGTCGTCGCCCCGGCTTTCTGGTATGCGCTGCTCGGCCTGCCGGGACTGCTTGCCTACAAGATGCTCAACACCGCCGATTCGATGATTGGCCACAAGAGCCCGAAATATCTCCATTTCGGCTGGGCTTCGGCTCGCCTCGATGATCTCGCCAATATTCCCGCGGCACGGCTGTCCATTCTGCTGATCGCCGCAGGCTCAGCCATAACCGCTGGGCGGCGGGCGGCGCGAAACGCGCTCGGCACGGCGTTGCGCGACCACGGCCTGCATCGTTCACCCAATTCCGGCTGGCCGGAAGCGGCGATGGCCGGAGGGCTTGACCTGCAGCTGGCGGGACCGCGGATCTATGCGGGTGCGCTGGTCAATGAACCGATGATCAACGGCGCGGGCCGGGCAGTGGCAACGGTGGCCGATGTGGAGGCCGGTGTTTCTATATTCTACGGCGCCTGCGGCTCGCTTGCAGTTGTGGTGGCGATTTCGGCTGTTCTCGCCAGTATAGTTTAAGGTCGTTACTCGGATCGAAAAATTTCATCCGCCCTCGTTAACGCCGAATTTTCCAATTGTCTTAAACGTCTATCATTGCAAACACTGTAAAGTCTGTGTCGTGTTTGGGACGCCAGTAACAAAGGTACGTACTTTCGGAGAGGATTTTTCATGCGTAAATTCTTCGTTGCCTCATTGACACTCTTATTGATGCAATTTCATTTGCCGTCAGCCTTCGCTGCCAATCTTATTGCCAAAGTCAGCCTTTCTTCTCAAACCATGACTGTGTCACAGAACGGTTTCGTGCTGTATCGCTGGAAGGTTTCCACCGCGCGCAAGGGTTATGTCACGCCGCAGGGCAGCTGGAGCGCCAAGTGGCTGTCGAAAAACCATCGCTCGCGCAAGTATGATGACGCGCCGATGCCCTACGCGGTCTTCTTCAACGGTGGCTACGCCGTCCACGCGACTTTTGACCTCAAGCGCCTCGGCCGTCCGGCTTCGCACGGCTGTATCCGCCTGCATCCGGAAAATGCCGCCGAGTTTTTCGCGCTGGCCAGCCAGTATGGTCTGAAGAATACCAAGATCGTCGTTAGCCGCTGATCTGTTTCAGCGATGGCTTGGGGCTGGCGACGACACCAGCCCCAAGCCGTTTCGCAATCAGTTCAGGTCGATGACGATCTTGCCGAACGCGCCGCGATCGAGATGATCGAGGGCCGAGTGCAGATCCTCCAGCGGGTAGCGTGCGTCGATGACCGGTTTGATTCCCGTCGAATCGATGGCACGCCCGAAATCCTCCAGCGACCGCCGATGGCCGACGCTGATCCCCTGAATGACCGGCGATTTCAACAGCAACGGCGCTGCAGGTCCGGCCACCTCGAAACCCTCGAAGACACCGATGACCGAGATTTTTCCGTGAACGGCAACGGCGCGGATCGATTGCCCGAGATTGGGGCCGCCGGCGATTTCCAGAATGTGGTCAGCGCCTTCGTCACCGGTAATCCTGTAGACGGCCTCGACCCAGTCCTCGTTGCTGCTGTTGATTCCGTGGTCGGCGCCGAGCGCCTTTGCCCGTTCCAGCTTGCCGTCGCTGCGCGAGGTGACGATGACGTTGGCGCCATGCGCCTTGGCGATCTGCAGCCCGAACAGGGCAACGCCGCCGGTGCCCTGGACGAGCACGGTCGAGCCGGCCTTAAGCTTGCCGAGCTCGATCAAGGCGAACCATGCGGTCAGGCCTGCGACGGGCAGGGTGCTTGCCTCGGCATCGTCGAGGCTTTGCGGTGATGCAGAAAACCAGTCCTGCGGAAACACGACATAATCGGCCAGAACGCCCTGATAGGCGCCGCCAAGCGTCTTGTAGGCCGGTGTGCGGGCATTGCCGTTGTCCCCGGCGTCGATCCAGTCCGGCTTGAACATGGACATCACCCTGTCACCGGGTTTGAAACGGCTGACACCGGGACCGACCGCATCGACCACGCCGGCCATGTCGGAGGCCGGAACAAACGGGTCGGGCAGCGTCAGCCCCATGCCCGTTTCGATCACCAGCTTGTCGCGATAGTTGAGCGACGCTGCCGAAACCCTCACGCGGATTTCGCCCGGTCCCGGCTCGGGGATCGCCACGGTCTCCAGTTTCAGCTTGTCGCGCCCGATTGCCGGCATCGACCAGCGCCTCATTGTTTCCGTCATGTTTCGTCTCCTGCTTTTTGGTTGGTTCAAGCGATGAGGCGACGCTAGCATTGCGTTTCATTCGCCAGTGGCGATATGTTTTCCGCGCATTGGTTCCTTGAAGGCTACAAAAGCAATGAATGATCGTTTGAATGGTGTGTCCGTCTTCGTCGAGGCGGTTGAAGCCGACAGTTTTTCCGCAGCCGCCCACCGGCTCAATCTGTCGCGCTCGGCTGTCGGCAAGACGATTGCGCGGCTAGAGGAACGGCTCGGTGCCCGGCTGTTTCACCGCACCACCCGTAGCCAGACGCTGACGGAAGATGGTCAGGTTTTTTATGAACGCTGCCTTCGGGCGCTGGAAGAGCTGCGGGCGGGCGAGGCCATGCTGGAATCGGGACGCAAGGAGGTGGCGGGGCGTCTTCGGGTGTCGATGCCCGTCCTGTTCGGCCGGCGCTGCGTTGCGCCGATTCTTCTGAAACTTGCCAGCGAGCACCCGAAACTCGAACTCGACCTGAATTTCACCGATAGCAAGGTCGATGTCCTCGAAGACGGCTTCGATCTTGCCATTCGCAACGGCCCGCTTGGCGAGTGGCCTGGGATGATGGCGCGCCGGCTGGCATATCAGCGCATGACGGTCTGCGCCTCTCCGGACTATCTGAGCATTCATGGCACGCCGAAGACCAGGGACGAACTGCTACATCATCATGCGATCCTCTATGCCCGATCCGGCCACATCCGCTCATGGCTTTTTCCGGTGGAGGGGGGGCCGGATGCTGAAATCCTGCCGCCCTCGCGCATGCGTTTCGATGATCTGGAGATGATCGCCGATGCTGCGGTTGCGGGGCTTGGGCTCGTCTGGCTACCCTGCTGGCTGGTCCAGGACAGGGTGCATGAGGGTCGTCTTGTCCGGCTGTTTGCGGATGAACGCCGCCTGTCCTTCGATTGCCACGCCGTCTGGCCGCAGACGCCGCATCTGCCGCTGCGCGTCAGGCTCGCGATCGATGCGTTGGCCACCGGCCTACCGGCGGTAACAGGCCTTTGAGGGCCGGTAATTCAGGCTTGGCTTGATGTTTGGGCAACACCGTCGTCATAAATGCAACTCTTGAGCTCAAGGCCATTGGCTTTTCGGCCGCATTTACCTATAGGTTCGCCAAAACATGTATTCTTAAGAGGTATGGGCGTGACAGCTACATTCGACAAGGTCGCCGACATTATTGCAGAAACCAGCGAGATCGATCGCGAAACGATCACGCCCGAAAGCCACACCATCGACGATCTGGGCATCGACAGCCTGGACTTCCTCGACATCGTCTTTGCGATCGACAAGGAATTTGGCATCAAGATCCCGCTTGAGCAGTGGACGCAGGAAGTCAACGAAGGCAAGGTTTCGACGGAAGAGTATTTCGTCCTGAAGAACCTTTGCACCAAGATCGACGAGCTGAAGGCCGCCAAGGGCTGATGACGGTATCCTGCGTTTGACACGCCGGAACACCTGCATGATTGGTATCAATGCCGCCTGTCGCGTGGACTGCGCTTGACAGGCGGCATTTGCGTTTTTACTTGACGGGCGCATGATCGCGGCACCGAACCGGTTTCGGGCGGGTCGTGCGTGGATTTGAAATCCGGGGTAGGTCGGGCGCTGTCTCCAACGCGCCGCCCTCCGGGCCAAGCTGGATTTGCTCCTGATGCTCCTTGAATATTTTCAGATGATCGACCGGGTCGAAACGGTCGATCTCGCCGCCAAGACGCTAACAGCCCGCTCTGTGGTTCCGGCCAAAAGCCCCGTTTTTGAAGGGCATTTCCCCGGCTATCCGCTGGTTCCCGGCGTTCTCTTGATCGAGACGATGGCGCAGGCCTGCGGTTTTCTCGTGCTGGCCGCGACGGATTTCGCAGCGATGCCGTTCCTCATGTCGGTCGATAGCGCCAAGATGCGCACCTTTGTCGAGCCGGAAGCCGTTCTCGACATCGAGGCCTTTCTTGAACATGACGGCTCCGGCTTTGCCGTCGTGAAGGCCAAAATCACCTCGCAGGGCAAGAAGGTCTGCGACGCACAGCTGAAACTGCGCACCATGCCGTTCGATCAGGTGCCGCTCGGCCCGATCGTCAGGAAGCGCGCTGAAGAAGTGGGGCTGATGGCTGCAATGGCGGTCTCGGCTGCGACGGGAGAATGACGATGAGCAAATCTGCCAATGATGTTGTGATCACCGGTGTCGGCATCGTCACCAGCCAGGGCGTGGGGACTGAAGTGCACACGGCGCTTCTGACTGCGGCCGAGACGCCCGCCGTGCGTGTCGAGACCGAGCGTTTCGCGCCCTATCCGGTGCACCCGCTGCCTGAGATCGACTGGTCCCAGCAAATCTCCAAGCGCGGCGACCAGCGGCAGATGGAAAACTGGCAGCGCCTCGGCGTCTTCAGCGCCGGCCTGGCGCTCGACGATGCAGGGTTCAAGGACGATCTGGAGGCCTGCGGCAGCATGGACATGATCGTGGCCGCCGGCGGTGGTGAGCGCGACATCAATGTCGATTCTCTGATTGTCGACGAAGCGCTGAAGCGCAACGACCGCGAACAGCTGCTCAACGAAAAGCTGACGACCGAACTGCGGCCGACGCTGTTTCTGGCCCAGCTTTCCAATCTGATGGCGGGCAATATCTCCATCGTCCACAAGGTCACGGGCTCTTCGCGTACCTTCATGGGGGAAGAGGGCGCCGGCATTTCGGCGATCGAAACCGCCTTTGCCCGGATCAAGGCCGGACAGTCGACCCATACGCTGGTCGGCGGCGCGTTTTCGGCCGAACGTCTCGACATGATCCTGCTGATCGAAGCGATCCAGGGCCATGCGCTCGGCGGTCATCATCCGATCTGGTCGCGCAAGCCCGAAAATGGCGGGGGCATGATCACCGGTTCGGTCGGTGCGTTCCTGATGCTGGAATCGCGCGAGCATGCGGAAGAGCGCGGCGCCCGCATTTATGCGACGATCGATGCCGTTGGCGGCGATCGCGGCAGCCGCGAAGGCGACCGCCTCGAGCGGCGTCTGCAATATCTGACAGCACCCGCTGCAGACGCCGATCCGTCGCGGACCGTGGTCTTTTCCGGCACGACAGGGTTTCCGGATCTTGCTGCCCGCGAAAAGGCGTTTCTCGATGCGCAGTTCCCGAAGGCTGCCGTGCGCGCCTATGGCGGCCTTGTCGGACATGCGCTGGAATCCCAGTTTCCGCTGGGCCTGGCGTTTGCTGCGCTGTCGCTCGGAGCGGGTGCCAAGGTGCCGCCGTTTGATGTGGCCGCCGAGACCCCCATGGAAAAGCCGGCAAGGACGGCCATCGTCACGACGATCGGTCATGCGCGCGGCGAAGGCATCGCCGTACTTTCGGCAGAAGAATAAGGAGCGGCAGATATGACCAACGCTTACAAGGATCATCTCGGCCGCCCGCTGATCGCCGTCACCGGCATGGGCGTCATCACTTCGCTCGGACAGGGCGTCGAGGATAACTGGAAGGCGCTGACGTCTGGCGTCTCCGGCATCCACAAGATCACCCGTTTCCCCACCGAAGGCCTCTCGACAAAAATCAGCGGAACCGTTGATTTCATTGATCTGCCTGCTGAAAACGCTGTCGAGCGGTCCTACGCTTTTGCGCGCGAAACGACCGCTGAAGCTTTGGCCCAGGCCGGAGTGTCCGGCGATTTCAACGGCCCGCTCTTCCTGGCGGCGCCGCCGATCGAGCCGGAATGGAGCGCCCGCTTCGAGCTTGCCGACCGGTCGCGGCCCTCGCAGAAGCCGGGCGACGCCTATGACCGTTTTCTCGCGGCCATGCGCGACCGCTCCGATCCCGTGTTCCATGAGGCTGCATTGTTCGGCGCCATTTCCGAGCGCCTGTCCGACCGGTTCGGAACGCGGGGACTGCCCGTGACGCTATCGACGGCCTGCGCCTCGGGCGCGACGGCCATCCAGCTGGGTGTCGAAGCAATCCGCCAGGGACGTACCGACCGGGCGCTCACGGTTGCGACGGATGGTTCGGTCAGTGCTGAAGCGTTGATCCGCTTCGCCCTTCTGTCGGCTCTTTCGACCCAGAACGACCCGCCGGAGCGGGCATCGAAGCCTTTCTCCAAGGATCGCGACGGCTTCGTCATCGCCGAAGGTGCCGCGACGCTGGTGCTGGAATCGCTGGAAGCGGCGGTCGCGCGCGGCGCAAAAATCTACGGCATCCTGAAGGGCTGCGGCGAAAAGGCCGATTCGTTCCACCGCACGCGGTCCTCGCCAGATGGCGGTCCGGCGATCGCGACGATCCGCGCCGCCCTTGCCGATGCTGGCCTGAACGAAGGCGACATCAACTATATCAACGCCCATGGCACATCGACGCCCGAGAATGACAAGATGGAATATGGCGCGATGCTGTCGGTGTTCGGCGATGCGCTGCCGTCCATTCCGGTCTCGTCGAACAAGTCGATGATCGGCCACACGCTGACGGCGGCCGGCGCGGTCGAGGCGGTGTTCTCGCTGCAGACGATCCTGACCGGCACTGTGCCCCCGACCATCAACTACCAGAACCCCGATCCGACCATCATTCTCGATGTTGTGCCGAATGTGAAGCGGGACGCCAAGGTGACGGCCGTTCTGTCGAACTCCTTCGGCTTCGGCGGCCAGAACGCCAGCCTTGTCATGGCCGCTGAACCGGCCTAATCGGACATCATATCTCTTCGAGGCAAAGCCTCGGGCTCAAGGACTTATATCATGCGCGCTTTGCAACTGGTCGATGACCGTAAGCTGGAAATTACCGACCTTCCCGAGCCGGACGCGCCGGGTCCCGGCGAAGTCACCCTTCGCGTCAAGGCCGTCGCGCTCAATCATATCGACGTCTGGGGCTGGCGCGGCATGGCTTTTGCCAAGCGCAAGATGCCGCTGGTGATCGGTGCTGAAGCCTCCGGTGTCGTCGATCAGATCGGTCCGGGCGTTGCCAACGTCCTGCCGGGACAGCTCGTCTCCATCTATGGTGCCCGCACCTGTGGCCTGTGCCGTCCATGCCGCGAAGGCCGCGACAATCTTTGCGAACATGTCGGCGGCGTTCACGGCTTCCATCTCGATGGTTTCGCGCAGGAGAAGGTCAATCTGCCGGCACGCCTGCTCGTTCCTGCCCCTCCGGGTGTGGACGCTGTTGCTGCAGCCGTAGCGCCGGTCACCTTCGGTACCGTCGAGCATATGCTGTTCGACAATGCCAAGCTCGAACCCGGCGAAACCATTCTCATCCATGCCGGCGGTTCCGGTATCGGTTCGGCGGCGATCCAGCTTGCCAAGAAGATCGGCTGCACCGTCATCACCACCGTCGGCTCCGACGACAAGATCGAGAAGGCCAAGGCGCTCGGCGCCGATCACGTCATCAATTACCGCAAGGATCGCTTTGAGGGCGTCACCCGCAAGTTGACCAAGAAGAAGGGCGTCGATGTCGTCTTCGAACATGTCGGTAAGGATACCTGGGCTGCCTCGATGTTCGTCCTGAAGCGCGGCGGGCGTCTCGTCACCTGCGGTTCGACCTCCGGCGTTTCCACCGAAATGAACCTGATGATGCTGTTCCAGCAGCAGCTGAAGCTGCTCGGTTCCTTCGGCTGCCGCATGGAGAACATGGCTGACGCCATGCAGAAGATGGCTCGCGGGCTCGTTCATCCCGTCATCGACACCGAAGTCGGCTTTACGGAGATCGACAAGGCGCTCGAGCGGATGGAAACACGCCAGGTCTTCGGCAAGATCATCCTGCGGATGGACTGAACACAGTGCGCATGCTGATCACACGGCTGGTTCTTTCGCTGGAGCATTTCCGCCAGTGGTCGATCGCGCAGTTCGTCTTTTTGCTGTTGGGCACGCTGAAGCTGTTCCCTGCCAGAGGTGCGATCGAGTTCTCTGACCGTTTCACCCGTTGGCTGGGGCCGAAGCTCAGGCACCGCCACCGGCTGACGATGACTAATCTTCGCAACGCCTTTCCGGAGAAGAGCGAGGCTGAGATCGAGGCGATTGCGCTGGAGAGCTGGGGCAGCATCGGGCGGCTCGCCGCTGAATATGTCTTCCTGGATGAGCTCTTTGATTTCGATCCGGAAAACCTGGAGCCCGGCCGCATCGAGGTTTCCGGCATCCCGTTGTTCATCGAATTGCGCGACAACCCGCGTCCGTTCATCGTCTTTACCGCTCATAGCGGAAATTTCGAACTGCTGCCGGTCGCAAGTGCTGCCTTCGGGCTTGATGTGACGGTGCTTTTCCGGCCGCCGAACAATCCGTATGTTGCTGAAAAAGTTTTCGATTTCCGCAAGCAGCGGATGGGCAACCTCGTACCCTCGCATGCGGGCTCCTCATTCACGCTTGCGCGCAAACTGGAGGCGGGCGGTGCCGTTGGCGTTCTGGTCGATCAGAAGTTCCGCAAAGGCCTGACGACGAAATTCTTCGGCCGGGATGTGCGTACCAATCCTTTGCTGGCCAAGCTGGTGCGGCAGTTCAATTGCGAAGTCTATCCGGCTCGCTCCATCCGGCTGCCGGACGGGCGCTTTCGTCTGGAACTGGAGCCGGCCATCGAGATCCCGCGCAAGCCGGATGGCGGGGTCGATGTTACAGCGACGGCGCAACTGCTCAACGACAAGGTCGAGAGCTGGGTGCGTGAGTATCCGGGGCAGTGGCTGTGGTATCACGACCGCTGGAACATCAAGAAGACCCTGAAGGATTGACCATCGCGTTTGCCCATTGGCTTGTCGTCGAAACGGCCTGCACGGCATCTTGCGCGTGTTGTTTGAGCTAAGCGTGGCCTGTTGGGATCGCGGCCGGGAAGGAGGCGGTCCCAAAGGTCGCCTCTGACCAGGAAATGCCCGCTCCATTCGGTTGTTTTATACTCAGGGCCCAACATAACTTCGCTGGAAACGTTTTAGGTGATTTTTCAGAGTTGAACGCGTTTTCTTTGCGTGTAAACTGAGGTTTCTATCGACGATTGCAAGCGCTTCGGGTCTGGCGATCGGCCCGATTCAATCGATTAGTTGACTGGTTCGACTTCCAGGCGGCTTGGGCGAACCTTGAACGAAGTGGACGGGAGTGGGGCGGAATTGAAGTCACTGATCGATCTCTTCTGGTTCAAATATTCTCAGCTGCAATATGCCGTGCATTCCGGCGAAAAGGTGCTGATCAGCATTCTTGAGCGCGAGATCGATCCCGTCCTGAGAGCGATCTACGATGAAAAGGCGGAAACCGTCGCCGATGCGCGTCAGCAGTTTCAATTCATCCTGGATCTGCTGACCAAGGAAGCCGACGATGTCTCCAGCGTGTTGCGTCAGCGCGATGCCTTGCAAGGTCTGGCCGACCGGTATCTCTCAGCCGGCAGCGATGCGGTTGCTGGAAAAGGTTGGGTGCCGGCTGCTCCGCCTCTTGCCGTACAGAAGGGACGGGTCGATGAGGGCTTCCTCAACGAGGCAATTCTCGATTGCCTGCCGGACCGGATTGCGGTGATCACGCCGGACTATCGCTATCTCTACACAAATCCTGTCAATGCGTCGCGCCTTGAAGAACGTCCGATGGACCTCGTTGGCCGCCATGTCGTCGAGTTCGTCGGCATCCAGCGGTTTGAGCAACGGGTCAAACCGAACCTGGATAGGTGTTTTGCCGGTGAATTGGTGGACTATACCTTTGCCAAGGAGATCGAAAATCGCACCATCATTGTGCGCTGCCGGATGACGCCGTGCATGTCGAGCACCGGCAAGATCATCGGCGCCATTCTCGTTCTGCAGGAAATAGCCGACCGCCGCCGGTCGATCGCGGCCTGAGGCTACTGCATGGCTCCTTGGTCGGAGTCGATTTATGGAATTATGCAGCAGATTTAAAGCGCAGTAGAAGGCGAGGGCGCTTGCCCTCGCTCGGCTATCATTGTCTGGCTCTATTTGTCCGACCAGACGGCCAGTTCGTATCCGTCCGGATCTTGGAAGTGAAAGCGCCTGCCGCCGGGGAAGGAAAAGGTTTCGACAACGATGCGGGCACCGGCCGTTTCGAGCCGCGCCTGGGTCGCGGCCAGATCGTCGGCGTAGAGGATAATCAGCGGGCCGCCTGGCTTGGCGGTCCCGGTCGTCAATCCGCCGGTCAGCCGGCCATCGCTGAATTCGCAATAGTCCGGGCCGTAGTCGGTGAACGACCAGCCAAAGACCGACCCGTAAAATGCTTTCGAGCGGCTGATGTCGGAGACCGCGAATTCGATATTGTCGATCTGGCGATCAATGCCTTTTTGTCCCATCTCTGTCTTCCTTGGCTATGCTTCCAGCAATTGTTTCAATGTGGCGAGATCCTTTAGAACCCAATCGCGATCGGTGTCGAATTGGTCTTCGCTGACGCCGGGCAGTTTCAACAATGTGAACATGACCTCCGCGCCATCGCCGTTGGGAACAACGCGCAGCGCGTTGTGCACCACAAGGCCCGTTTCCATCGTCACGGAGTGATCCATCACGCCCAGATCGTTTGGTGGTGTGAAGCGGACCCGGACGCTGCCGAGCGGACCGTATGCGACCCAATCCTCGCCGTCCGGCTCAAGGCCCGATCCAAGCCCGGATGCCCACAGCGGCATGTTTTCCGGCCTTGCTGCAAAGGCGTAGACATCGCGCCAGTTCCGCTCGATGCCGATATGAACGATGGTCGCTTCCATCACGGGCACCATGTTTTCTCTCTCCCTGTTTCTGCCCATTTCCGGCGATTTCCGCATGCAACACTTGAGGTTCCAAAGCTTACCGCGCCGCGCCGGAAAAGTCTCACTTTTGACAACAATCACTTGTCCTTAATCGATTTGAATGCCAAAACTCCCACAGCATCCGCAAGGCGTGTTCGGGGATCCGAGGCTGCATAAAATCGCCCTGCAAGTTCAATCTGGTGGAATGTGCGCGCGCCCAGCCGGGCCTTGGCACCTTCACTGTCCAACGGAGGCACATACGTGGCACAGGCAGAAATCGGCCTTATCGGTCTTGGCGTTATGGGATCGAACCTGGCGCTCAATATTGCCGAAAAGGGCAATAAGATCGCCGTCTTCAACCGCACCGTTGAAGCGACGCGGAAGTTCTATGCCGAAGCCGGCGCATTGCAGAGCCAGATCGTGCCGTGTGAGACCATCGAGGAATTCGTCGCGGCGATCCGCCCGCCGCGGCCGATCATCATCATGATCAAGGCCGGTGAGCCAGTCGACCAGCAGATGGAGCTGCTCAAGCCCTATCTGGAGAAGAACGACATCATGATCGATGCCGGCAACGCCAATTTTCGCGACACGATGCGCCGCTTCGACAATCTCAAGGACAGCGGCCTGACCTTTATCGGCATGGGCGTTTCCGGTGGCGAGGAGGGTGCGCGCCACGGCCCGTCCATCATGGTCGGCGGCAAGGAAGAGTCCTGGAAGCGCGTCGAGAAAGTGCTGACCTCGATTGCAGCGAAATACAACGAAGACCCCTGCGTTGCCTGGCTCGGAGAGAACGGTGCTGGTCATTTCGTCAAGACCATCCACAATGGCATCGAATATGCCGATATGCAGATGATCGCTGAAATCTACGGCATCCTGCGTGACGGCCTGAAGATGAGCGCCACCGAAATCGGCGAGGTTTTCGGCGAATGGAACAAGGGACGGCTCAATTCCTACCTGATCGAAATCACCGAGAAGGTTTTGAAGGCGGCCGACCCGATCACCGGCAAGCCGATCGTCGATCTCATCCTCGACAAGGCCGGCCAGAAGGGCACCGGCAAATGGTCGGTGATCGAGGCGCAGAACATGGGCATCCCGGCAACCGCGATCGAAGCGGCTGTTGCTGCCCGCAGCATTTCGTCGGTCAAGGGCGAGCGCGAGGCCGCTGAAAAAGTGCTCGGCCTGCCCAATGTCGGCGAATTCAGGATTGCCGATAAGGCTGCCTTCATCAAGGATCTCGAAAGCGCGCTTCTGGCTGCCAAGATCGGCGCCTATGCGCAAGGGTTCGCCGTCATGGCGGAGGCCTCGCGCGAATTCGGCTGGAACCTGCCGATGCCGACGATTGCCCGCATCTGGCGCGCCGGCTGCATCATCCGCTCGGCGTTCCTTGATGAAATCACCACCGCCTTCACCAAGGACCCGAATGTTGCCAACCTGATTGTCACCCCGGCATTTTCCGGCATGGTCAAGGAAACCGACGGCGCCCTTCGGCGGGTCGTTTCGGCGGCTGTCCTCGGCGGCCTGCCGGTTCCAGCCCTTGCCTCGGCCCTTGGCTATTTCGACAGCTATCGCCGCGGCCGCGGCACGGCCAACGTCATCCAGGCGCAGCGCGACTTTTTTGGCGCCCATGGTTTCGACCGCGTCGATGGCGCGGATTCGCATCACGGCCCGTGGGGCAGTGGTCTCAACGCCTGATTAGCCGGCTGATTGCCGTAGAGACCTGGTATAAGAACGGCCGCTGATCGATCAGCGGCCGTTTCGTTTGTGCCATTCAGTTTTGAAGAACCGGAAAGCTCAATGTCTGCAGTTCGCTTGCTGGCCGGCCTTCGATGCGGGCGATCACCGCTTTTGCCAGTTCGCGCCCGGCAAGCCTGAAATCCTCCCTGAGGGTGATAACCTCTGGCCTCAGCCACTGCAGGAAGTCGTTCGACTGCTTTGAGACGATGTCGATGTCGTGTCCGAGCTTCAGTCCCGCGGCTTCAATGCCGGCAACCAGAGCTACCGCACCGCCACCGCTGCCGGAGATCGCGCCGTCGGGCGCGTCCGGCGCGCGCATCGTTGCCTCGCAGGCGGCGCGGATATCGGCCAGGCTGTTGTCGAGATCGACCGTGTTGAACGGAACGGATGTCGCTCCGAAATCCCGCAGTCCACGCTCGAAACCGGTCCGCATGTGGATATGATAGGTCAGCGAGCGGGGTGGGTGCAGCAGCATGATCCGGCGCCGGCCGCGTTCCACCAGCATGCGCACGGCATCGTAGGCAAAGCGCTCATTGTCGAAGTCATGGTAGGGATGGACGAGGCCCATTTCCGTGCGGCCATGTGTGCCGAAGGGAAAGTTGCGCTCCATCATCAGGGCGACGCGCGGATCCTTCGGCTCGGTTCGCGAAATGATGACCCCGTCTGCAGCGCCGGTATCCAGCACGTAACGCACCGGATCGAGCGGATCGCTGTGGCCGCTGTAGGGCGTGATGACCAGATGATACTGTGTCGTTGCCAGGATCTCCGAGACGCCGATGACCATCGGGCTCGTCAGGCCGATGAATTCCTCCTCCAGGTTGAGGATCAGGCTGATGACGTTCGTCTTGCCCGTGCGCAGACGCACGCCGGCACGATTGGGATGGTATCCGACCTGGGCGGCGATCAGCCGGACACGCTCCTTGGTCTCCGCGCCGATGTCGGGCGCATCCTTCAGGGCCCGCGACACCGTGGTGATGCCAAGGCCGGTCATGAAGGCAATTGTCTTCAAGGTCGGGCGTTCGTTCGGTGAGGGCGGTAGTGCTGCCTGCCGGCTCTTGTGTTTTTCGTCCATGCTCCGCCCACCACCTTCCCGTATGCAGGCTGCACGTCGCAAGGACAGCGTTTTCCTGCTTCAGCCCAGAGGGCCTGCCCGCTTTATATACGATTCATGACATAGCGGTAGCTGCGGCCCGCGCTCCCCCTAAAGTCAAAATCTGTAACGATACAGTTCACTTGTCGAGCGGTTTTTTCCGTTCCGCCGCGGCAACTCTTCGTAGAGTTGAATCTTGCGATGCATTATGGAAACTTTGCACCTGCGAAGTGTCGCTCGGGAGGTTGCCGATGAAAATGGCCGATTTAATGCCAAAACTGGTTCATTTATCTCAATTTCGGCTGATTTTGCATCGCAGCAAACCGGGGGCATAGGTCGGTAGTGGCGTCGATGATAGCACCTATAGGTTGTCTTTAACTTTTTCTGAGGAATTATGGGCTGCGGCGGTTGCGTCTGCTAATCGATTGAACTAAGTTTTTCCGGTAACGTTACAGTGAGGGAGGAAAACTCATGAAATTGCGTTTGTTGGCTGCTGCATTGGCGGCGACTGTAGTGCTTCCATTCGGCATCGCTAACGCGGCCGATCTGGAAGTGACGCATTGGTGGACGTCCGGCGGCGAAGCCGCGGCCGTTGCGGAGCTTGCCAAGGCATTCGATGCCACCGGCAATCATTGGGTCGATGGTGCGATCGCCGGATCCGGCGGCACCGCGCGGCCGATCATGGTCAGCCGCATCACCGGCGGTGACCCGATGGGCGCGACCCAGTTCAACCATGGCCGTCAGGCCGAAGAGCTGGTGCAGGCCGGCCTGATGCGCGATCTGACCGATGTCGCAACGAAGGAACACTGGAAGGATATCATCAAGCCTTCGAGCCTGCTCGACAGCTGCACGATCGACGGCAAGATTTATTGCGCCCCGGTCAACATCCATTCCTGGCAGTGGCTGTGGCTTTCGAATGCGGCCTTCAAGACGGCCGGCGTCGCTGTGCCGAAGAACTGGGATGAATTCGTCGCTGCCGCTCCGGCACTCGAAAAGGCCGGTATCGTTCCGCTTGCAGTCGGTGGCCAGCCCTGGCAGTCGGCCGGTGCGTTCGACGTGCTGATGGTGGCAATCGCCGGCAAGGACGTCTTCAACAAGGTGTTCGGCGACAAGGATGAGGAAGTCGCCGCAGGTCCCGAAATCGCCAAGGTCTTCAAGGCTGCCGACGATGCCCGTAAGATGTCGAAGGGCAGCAACGTGCAGGATTGGAACCAGGCGACCAACCTGGTCATCACCGGCAAGGCTGGCGGTCAGATCATGGGTGACTGGGCACAGGGCGAGTTCCAGCTGGCCGGCCAGAAGGCCGGTACAGACTACACCTKCCTGCCGGGTCTGGGCGTCAACGAGATCATCTCGACCGGTGGCGACGCGTTCTACTTCCCGCTTTTGAAGGATGAAGAGAAGTCCAAGGCGCAGGAAGTGCTCGCCTCGACGCTCCTCAATCCGGCGACCCAGGTTGCCTTCAATCTGAAGAAGGGCTCGTTGCCGGTTCGTGGTGACGTCGATCTGGCTGCTGCCAACGACTGCATGAAGAAGGGTCTCGAAATCCTTGCCAAGGGCAATGTGATCCAGGGTACCGACCAGCTTCTGTCTGCCGACAGCCAGAAACAGAAGGAAGATCTCTTTTCCGAGTTCTTCGCATCGTCGATGACGCCGGAAGATGCGCAGAAGCGCTTCGCCGAAATCATCGCTTCGGCCGACTGACGGGCCAGTCTCCGTGGAAGACCGGTTCCGCATTTGCGGGGTCGGTCTGAGGCTCCCGGTGGATATCATGCCGGGGCTTCAGCCACATCCTGAAGAAAACCACCATCCAGGGGAGGGTTGACCTATGACGGGCCACGTGAACGCCGGCCGGCCAAACCAGTTGCTGCGCAATCTGCATTCAAAGATTGCCTCAATTCCGATGATACTCACCGCCATCGTCATCTTTCTTGGCGGTACGCTTTGGACGGTGTTTTATTCCTTCACCAATTCCAAGCTGCTGCCGCGCCTTTCCTTCGTCGGGCTTGATCAGTACGAGCGCTTGTGGGCAGCTCCCCGCTGGCTCATTTCCATCCAGAACCTTGCGATTTATGGTGTGTTTTCGCTGATTTTCAGCCTCGTCATCGGCTTTCTTCTCGCCGCGCTGATGGATCAGAAGATCCGCTTCGAAAATACCTTCCGCACGATCTTCCTCTATCCTTTTGCGCTATCCTTCATCGTCACCGGCCTTGTCTGGCAATGGATACTCAATCCGGAGTTTGGTATCCAATCCGTCGTCCGCTCGCTGGGTTGGAGCAGCTTCACATTTGATCCGCTCTACAATTCCAGCATCGTCATCTACGGCATCCTGATCGCCGCGCTGTGGCAGGGCACCGGCCTTGTCATGTGCCTGATGCTGGCTGGCCTGCGCGGGATCGACGAGGATATCTGGAAGGCTGCGCGCGTCGATGGCATCCCGATGTGGAAGACCTATGTCCTGATCATCATCCCGATGATGCGGGCGGTGTTCATCACCACACTCGTGATCATCGCCAGCGGCATCGTCCGCGTCTACGACCTCGTCGTGGCGCAGACCAGCGGCGGCCCGGGTATCTCCTCGGAAGTGCCTGCAAAATATGTCTACGACTATATGTTTCAGGCGCAGAACCTTGGTCAGGGCTTTGCCGCCTCGACCATGATGCTGATCACGGTCGCCATCATCATCGTGCCCTGGGCCTATCTGGAATTCGGAGGACGCAAGCGTGGCTGATACCATAACCCTCAACAAGCAGGCCGCCCACGCCGCGACCTCCCGACTGGCCCCCGGGCCACAGGGCAAAAAGCCCCGCCCGATGTTTTCGCCGCGAAACATCATGGTCTATGGCGCGCTGATCTTCGCTGCGGCCTACTATCTGCTGCCGCTCTATGTGATGGTCGTCACCTCGCTCAAGGGCATGCCGGAAATCCGGCTCGGCAACATCTTCTCGCCACCGCTCGAAATCACGTTCGAACCCTGGGTCAAGGCCTGGTCCAGTGCCTGCACGGGTCTCAACTGCGACGGTCTTTCGCGCGGTTTCTGGAACTCGGTGCGCATCACCATTCCCTCAACAATCGTCTCGATCGCGATCGCCTCGGTCAACGGCTATGCGCTGGCGAACTGGCGTTTCAAGGGGGCAGACCTGTTCTTCACGATCCTGATCGTCGGCGCATTCATCCCGTATCAGGTGATGATCTATCCGATCGTCATCGTGCTGCGCGAAATGGGCCTCTACGGCTCGCTGACCGGCCTGATCATCGTCCACACGATCTTCGGCATGCCGATCCTGACGCTTCTGTTCCGCAACTACTTCACGTCGCTGCCGGAAGAACTGTTCAAGGCGGCCCGTGTCGATGGGGCGGGATTCTGGACGATCTATTTCAAGATCATGCTGCCGATGTCGCTGCCGATCTTCGTGGTCGCGATGATCCTGCAGGTCACCGGCATCTGGAACGACTTCCTGTTCGGCGTGGTGTTCACCCGGCCCGAATACTATCCGATGACCGTCCAGCTCAACAATATCGTCAATTCGGTTCAGGGCGTGAAGGAATACAACGTCAACATGGCGGCAACCATCCTGACCGGCGCCGTGCCGTTGATCGTCTACTTCGTCTCCGGACGGCTTTTTGTCCGTGGCATCGCCGCCGGCGCAGTGAAAGGGTAATTGCATGAACAACAACAGCGTATCGGTCAGGGATCTGTCGTTGAGCTTCGGTGCGGTCACCGTTCTCGAAACACTCAATCTCGACATCAAGGACGGCGAATTTCTGGTGCTTCTCGGCTCGTCCGGCTGCGGGAAATCGACCCTTCTCAATTGCATCGCAGGTCTTCTCGACGTCTCCGACGGCCAGATTTTTATCAAGGACAGGAACGTCACCTGGGAAGAGCCAAAGGATCGCGGCATCGGCATGGTGTTCCAGTCCTATGCGCTCTATCCGCAGATGACGGTGGAGGGCAACCTGTCCTTCGGGCTCAAGGTCGCCAAGCTGCCGCAGGCGGAAATCGACAAGCGGGTGGCGCGTGCCGCCGAAATCCTGCAGATTCAGCCGCTCCTGAAGCGGAAGCCATCGGAATTGTCCGGTGGCCAGCGCCAGCGCGTGGCGATCGGCCGTGCGCTTGTGCGCGACGTTGACGTCTTCCTGTTCGACGAGCCGTTGTCCAACCTCGACGCCAAGCTGCGTTCCGAGCTGCGCGTCGAAATCAAGCGGCTGCATCAGTCGCTGAAGAACACGATGATCTACGTCACGCACGACCAGATCGAGGCGCTGACGCTGGCTGACCGCATCGCCGTCATGAAGAGCGGCGTCATCCAGCAACTCGCCGATCCGATGACGATCTACAACATGCCGGAAAACCTGTTCGTCGCCGGCTTCATCGGCTCGCCGTCGATGAATTTCTTCCGCGGCGAGATCAAGGACAGGGGCGGGCGCAAGGTTGTCGAGATCAATGGAGTCGATTTCGCCATGGATGCCTATCCGGCCCGTGGGCCCCTGGAGGCTGGCCGCAAGGTCGTTCTTGGAGTTCGCCCCGAACACGTCAAGGTCGATGAGCCCGGCGCAGAAATTCATGACGCTGTTGTCGATATCGAGGAGCCGATGGGCGCCGACAATCTCCTGTGGCTGAAGCTCGCCGGACAGACCATATCGGTACGAATCGCCGGTTCGCGGCGCTATGCGCCGGGGAAGGCCCTGCAGCTCAGCTTCGACATGTCGATGGCTTCGGTCTTCGATGCTGTGACGGAAAACAGGATCTAGCCGCTTGATCGGTGGGGCGCAGGTTACCGCCCCTGTGACGCCGTGACATCTCCGCCTCAAGGGGAAGATCAATCGCCGGATGCTGGCGACCCTGATTTGGCGCCTGTGCGGAAAGAGCGATCTCCCCCTGAGGGGGAGATGTCCCGAAGGGACAGAGGGGGAAACCCCAACAGACAGATATTGGATATTCTCGAATGACCACCTTCAACCAAAACCCTGCCACACTCGACCTTTCCGGCGTCTGGCAGCTTGCCTCGTCCGACAACAGCCACGCGCTGACGATTGCCATTCCCGGCGATGTCCACAGTGCCCTGCAGGCGGCGGGCGTCATCGCCGATCCCTATGCCGGCCGCAACGAGGACGATGTGCAATGGGTGGCCCATAAGGACTGGGTGCTGGAGCGGACCTTCGACATCGGCGCGTCAGAGCTTTCGGGTAGCTGGTATCTCGACATCGAGAGCCTCGACACCGTAGCCGAGGTTTACCTCAACGACGAAGCCGTGCTCCATGCCGAGAACGCCTTCCGGCGATATCGCCCCGATGTCAGCGCTGTGCTGAAGGCCGGGCAGAACCGTTTGCGGATTGTCATTCGCTCCTCGATCGGCGCCGGCGAAAAAGCGCAGGCAGCCCAGCCGTTCTACATTCCCTATTCGACCGGCAATTCGCCGATTGCCAACGGCAACATGCTGCGCAAGCCGCAATGCCATTTCGGCTGGGACTGGAACATCGCCATCGCGCCGCTCGGCATTTACGGCACGATCGCGCTGAAGAGGCTCGCCGCTGCCCGCATCGAACATGTGACGACGCGGCAGGTGCTGCAGGTCGGCGGTGCGGTCGATCTCCAGGTCACGGTGACGCTGTTTGCGAAAGAGCCAGGCATCGTCGGGATTGATTTTGGGCTTGACGGCCAACGCGAGCACCTGGACTGCGCCGTCGATCCGGGCGAAACCCGGATTACGCATGTCTTTACGATAGACGATCCGGCGCTCTGGTGGCCGGCAGGCAGCGGTGAACAGGCATTGTCGCAGCTGACTGTGGCGTTGCCCGGCGAAACCGTGACGCGCCAGATCGGCTTTCGCACTGTCGAACTCCTGACCGACAAGGATGCGGCCGGCAGCCGTTTTGCGTTCCGCGTCAATGGCCGCGAAATCTTCTGCCGGGGCGCCAACTGGATTCCCGCCGATGCGCTTGCCTCCCGGGTCACGCCGGAGGCTGTCGAGGACCTTTTGCGCTCGGCGGTCGATGCCAATATGAACATGATCCGCGTCTGGGGCGGCGGCTTTTATGAACCGGATTGGTTCTACGATCTTTGTGACCGGCTCGGCATCATGGTCTGGCAGGACTTCATGTTTGCCTGCAACCTCTACCCCTCGACGCCGGACTTTCTCGAAAACGTCGCTGCCGAGGTCGAGTATCAGGTCAAGCGATTGTCCTCGCACCCCTCGATCGCGCTGTGGTGTGGCGACAATGAGCTGGTCGGTGCGCTCACCTGGTTCGAGGAGAGCCGTAGGGATCGTGACCGCTATCTCGTTTCCTATGACCGTCTTAACCGCACCATCGAGACCGGCATCAAGGCGGCAGCGCCGGAAGCGATCTGGTGGCCCTCGAGCCCGTCTGTCGGGCCGCTGAACTTTGGCGATGCCTGGCATGCCGATGGCTCCGGTGACATGCACTACTGGTCGGTCTGGCACGAGAACAAGTCGTTCGACAATTACCGCACCGTGCGGCCGCGCTTTTGCTCGGAGTTCGGCTTTCAGTCCTACACCTCGATGCCGGTCGTCCGGCAGTTTGCCGAACAGAAGGATCTGAACGTCGCTTCGCCAGTGATGGAAGCGCACCAGAAAAATGCCGGTGGCAACGAGCGCATCGCCGCCACCATGTTCCGCTACTTCCGTTTTCCGAAGGATTTTTCCAACTTCGTCTATCTCAGCCAGATCCAGCAGGGACTGGCGATCCGCACCGCCGTCGATTTCTGGCGCTCCTTGAAGCCGCATTGCATGGGAACGCTCTACTGGCAGCTCAACGACACCTGGCCTGTCGCTTCCTGGGCGAGCCTCGACTACGGCGGCAACTGGAAGGCCATGCACTACATGACGCGCCGGTTCTTCCAGCAGGTCGCGGTCGCTGCCATCCCGTCCGATGACGGCAAGACCATTGCATTTTCGATGGTCAACGACACCGCTGCGCCGGTCACGGTCGAACTGCAGACCTTCGTTGTTTCGTTGTCGGGTGAAAAGCAGCCTTTGATGGCCTCTGCCGGCACTTGCAGTCCGGATCGCGCCGATACGCTGATGACGATTGCCGCATCGGATATCCCCAAGGATGCATTGCTGTTCTGGTCCTTTGAGGCCTCGAACGGCATGCGGGGCGAGGGCCATCATGTGCAGGGCACCTACAAGGCGCTCGACCTCGAGCCGTCGGGGCTTTCCATTTCCGCCACACCGGTCGGCGATGGCTCCTACGGCGTCACCGTGTCGGCCACCGGCCTTGCCTTGCATGTGATGATCGAAGCCGACGTCGAAGGCCGTTATTCCGACAACGCCTTCGACCTGACGGCCGGTGAGAGCCGCGTCATCCGGTTCACACCGAAGCTGCCGCTGGCGGCAGGCGTTGCGCCGGTCTTTACCGGCTACGACCTGCAATCCTGCCAGGGCAATGGGTAGGGGGCGATCATGTTGCGATGCAAAGTCAATGCCATCACAGGGCGAAGCGACGCCTTCATGCGCCAGCATGGCTTCGTCCTGCCGCCGTTTGCCTACTTCCGCGAGCCCGTCGGCCGCTTATCCACCATCCAGGAAGATACCAAGCCGAGCCATCTGCCGGTGCCCAACTACGACACCTGGCTCTCATAAATCCCAAGGAGGAATACCCATGCAGACCGTCAGCTTCCAGCTTTACAGTGCCCGCAATTTCCCGCCGCTTGCCGATGTGCTGAAGACCGTCGGTGCAGCCGGCTATAAACAGGTCGAGGGGTATGGCGCTCTCTATGCCGCGCTCGATGATGCGGCCTTGGCTGAACTGAAAGCCGACATGGACAAGAACGGCTTGACCATGCCATCCGCCCATTTCAGCCTCGATCTGCTCGAATCCGATCCCACCCGTGCCGTGCACATCGCCAAGACGCTCGGCATCAAGTCGATCTATTGCCCGCATATCGCCGCCGACCAGCGCCCAACGGACGCGAGCGGCTGGAAGGCCTTCGGTGAACGCCTGGAAAAGGCCGGAAAACCGTTCCGCGATGCCGGTCTCGATTTCGGCTGGCACAATCACGATTTCGAATTCGTGGCGCTGCCCGACGGGTCGATCCCGCAGGACCACATCTTTGCCGGTGGTCCGAGCCTTTCCTGGGAAGCCGATATCGCCTGGGTCATCCGCGGCGGTGCCGACCCTTTTGCCTATATCGAGAAGTACGGCAAGCGCATCACCGCCGTCCACGTCAAGGACATCGCGCCAGCGGGTGAGAACGCGGATCAGGACGGCTGGGCCGATGTCGGCCACGGCACCGTCGAATGGGCCAAGCTGTTCAAGGCGCTTTCTGCGACGCCTGCCAGATACTACGTCGTCGAGCACGACAATCCCAAGGATTTCAAGGCGACGGCCGAGCGCTCGATCGCATCGATCAAGACCTATTGAGAGAAAGACAGCACCATGACCAAGGAACGCATGACGGGGGAACTTGGTGTCGGCATCATCGGATGCGGCAACATTTCCACCACCTATTTCAAGCTCGCACCGCTCTTTAAGGGCATCAAGGTCATCGCCTGCGCCGACATCAACCCGGCCGCCGCCGAAACGCGCGCGTCCGAATATGGTGTCAAGGCACAGACCATCGAGGAACTGCTTGCCAATCCGGAGATTGACATCGTCGTCAACCTGACCATCCCGGACGCGCATTTCCCGGTCTCCAAGATGATCCTGGAAGCCGGAAAACACGTCTATTCGGAAAAGCCGCTGGTGCTGTCGCTGGAACAGGGCGAGCAGCTGCGCGGCATCGCAACCGCCAATAATCTCAAGGTCGGCTGCGCCCCGGACACCTTCCTCGGCGGTGCCCACCAGCTGGCGCGTGACCATATCGACCAGGGCAGGATGGGCCGCGTCACGTCCGGCACCTGCCACGTGATGAGCCCCGGCATGGAGATGTGGCATCCGAACCCGGATTTCTTCTTCCTGCCCGGTGGCGGCCCGATCCTCGATCTCGGTCCCTACTACATCGCCAACCTTGTCAACCTGATCGGCCCGGTAAAACGCGTCGCAGCGCTGACCTCGATGGCCAATCACACCCGCACCATCTCCAGCGAGCCGCGCAAGGGCGAGGTCATTCCGGTCGAGACGCCGACCAACGTCCATGCGCTGCTGGAATTCCAGAACGGTGCGACGATCACGCTGTCGGCCAGCTGGGATGTCTGGTCGCACAACCATGCCAACATGGAGCTCTACGGCACCGAGGGCTCGCTGTTCGTGCCGGACCCGAACTTCTTCGGCGGCACGGTCTTGGCCAGCGGCCGTGACAACGACATCCAGCCTTTGGAAACCTGGGATCATCCGTTCTCCGTTGCCAACCAGGAGCACAAGCAGGGACCGATGGCCAACTACCGCACGGCGGGCCTCGCCGACATGGCGCTCGCCATCCTCGACGGCCGCGACGCGCGCTGCTCGCTGGAACGGGCTCTGCACGGCGTCGATGTCATGGTCTCGATCCTGAAGTCGGGCGAGGAGGGCCGCTTCATCGAGCTGACCACGACCTGCACGCAGCCGGCCGCACTCGGGATCGAGGAAGCCAGGGCTCTGTTGCGATAGGTCAAATCTGGGGGTGCAAGGCAGTATCGCTTTGCACCGTCATCACAATAAAATATACCGGATCTATCCCAATCATTCCCGGAGCATCGCTGCTTCGGGAATTCCGCTTTCAAGTACAAGGCAGGACGAAACAATGAGCTGGCAACCGGCGGACAATCGCTATGAGACGATGAAGTACAATCGCTGCGGCAAGACCGGGCTGAAGCTGCCGGCGATTTCGCTCGGTCTCTGGCACAATTTCGGCCATGACACGCCGCATGAGCGCAAGCTCGACATGTGCCGCACGGCCTTCGACCTCGGCATCACCCATTTTGACCTTGCCAACAATTATGGTCCGCCTGCGGGCTCTGCCGAAACCGCCTTCGGCGAGATCATGCGCACCGATTTTTCCGGTCTGCGCGACGAGCTGATCATCTCGTCCAAGGCCGGTTACGACATGTGGCCGGGTCCGTATGGCGAATGGGGCAGCCGCAAATACCTGATTGCATCCTGCGACCAGAGCCTTGCCCGCATGGGTCTCGACTATGTCGATATCTTCTACTCGCACCGCTTCGATCCGGACACGCCTCTCGAGGAAACCTGCGGCGCACTCGATCATATCGTCCGGTCGGGCAGGGCGCTTTATGTCGGCATCTCTTCCTATAATTCGCAGCGCACCCGGGAAGCCGCAGCGATCCTCAAGGATCTCGGCACGCCTTGCATCATCCACCAGCCAAGCTATTCAATGCTCAATCGCTGGGTCGAGGATGACGGTCTCGTCGATACGCTGGAAGAGCTCGGCATCGGTTCGATCGTGTTCTCGCCCTTGGCGCAGGGCATGCTGACGACCAAATATCTTGGCGGCATTCCGACCGACAGCCGTGCGGCGCAGAACCATTTCCTCAAGAAGGATTTCATCCGCCCGTCGATCATCGACAATATCAGGAAGCTCAACGAGATCGCCGAGAAGCGCGGCCAGACGCTGGCGCAGATGGCGATCGCCTGGGTGCTGCGTGGCGGTCACATCACGTCGGCGCTGATCGGAGCCAGCCGTTCGTCGCAGATCGTTGATTGCGTCGCAGCTTTGAAGAACGACACGTTCACCGCGGAAGAACTGGCCGAAATCGACGTCTATGCCAAGGAGGCCGACATCAATCTGTGGGCGTCGTCGGCCGAGCGCGACTAGGCGCCAGACATCTAGCTCGGCATAAAAAGAAATGGCACCGGGTCGCCAGAACCGGTGCCTTTCAACTGCTAACAGACCCAGAAATCGGCTAATTTTCCGAAGAGGGACCCCCTTTTCCGTCATCGTCGTGCACGCTGGTCGTCTGCGAGGCAACCGGCGGGCATGACAAGCCGCGCCGCTGAACCCGGATGTGGGCGAACCTTGCGTAAGCCGCTGCAAACATTGGACTTGCTGTTAGACAAAAGTCGAAGAACGTGTCTTGTCTGCGCGACTGGACATGAGAGGTTGAGCGTGTAATCTGCCGCCGGAGGCCTGTGATTTCATTGCAGATTGCAGGGCTGAAGGTGAGCAATCACGATCGTGCATGTCCGTTTGAACCGATCGATATCGGCCGGTGCGGAGTGCCCGCGGGGAGGAGCAGGTCCGGAATCGCCGGGCTGTCCGCGACAACAGAGGAGAGACTATGGATCGCCGTCTATTCATCAAGCGTGCGGCTCTCGGTGGCGTCGGTGCCGCCGCTGCCACGACGCTCGCAGCACCTGCCATCGCCCAGAGCAACCCGAAGATCAACTGGCGCCTGGCGTCGTCATTCCCGAAGTCGCTCGACACGATCTATGGCGGTGCCGAAGTGCTGTCGAAGTATCTGTCCGAAGCCACGGACGGCAATTTCCAGATCCAGGTCTTTGCTGCCGGTGAAATCGTTCCTGGCCTTCAAGCTGCCGACGCGGCTGCAGCCGGTACCGTCGAGGCCTGCCACACGGTTTCCTACTACTATTGGGGCAAGGACCCGGTCTGGGCGCTCGGCGCCGCCGTTCCGTTCGCGCTCAATGCACGCGGCATGAACGCCTGGCACTACCATGGGGGCGGTATCGACCTGTTCAACGAGTTCCTGGCGACCCAGGGCCTGGTCGGCTATCCCGGCGGTAACACCGGCGTGCAGATGGGCGGCTGGTTCCGCAAGGAAATCAAGACCGTTGCTGACATGCAGGGCCT
Organism: Pararhizobium sp. P1_E7; assembly: GCF_056405855.1. Taxonomy (NCBI): domain Bacteria; kingdom Pseudomonadati; phylum Pseudomonadota; class Alphaproteobacteria; order Hyphomicrobiales; family Rhizobiaceae; genus Pararhizobium; species Pararhizobium sp. P1_E7. The sequence goes on from NZ_JBFUBH010000007.1 coordinate 185,973, forward strand.
GAAGATGCGCATCGGGGGCTTCGCCGGCAAGGTCGTCGAAAAGCTCGGCGTCGTGCCTCAGCAGATCGCCGGCGGTGACATCTATCCGGCACTGGAAAAGGGCACGATCGACGCGGCTGAATGGGTTGGTCCCTACGACGACGAGAAGCTCGGCTTCTACAAGGTCGCGCCGTATTACTACTATCCCGGCTGGTGGGAAGGTGGCCCGACGGTCCACGCCATGTTCAACAAGGCGGCCTTCGACGGCCTGCCGAAGAACTATCAGTCGCTGCTGCGCACCGCCTGCCATGCGACCGACGCCAACATGCTGCAAAAATACGATTACCTGAACCCGGCTGCGATCAAGCGTCTGGTTGCCGCCGGCGCCAAGCTCAGCCCGTTCAGCCCGGAAATCCTGTCGGCCTGCTTCGACAAGGCCAACGAGGTCTATGCCGAAATGGAAGCGGCCAACCCGACCTTCAAGAAGATCTGGGAATCGATCAAGGCCTTCCGCGGCGAGTACTATCTCAACGCCCAGATCGCTGAATACAACTACGACACGTTCATGATGATCCAGCAGCGCGGCGGCAAGCTCTAAGCCCTGCCCGGACACCATCACAAAGAAGAAAAACCCCGGAGCTGAAAGCTCCGGGGTTTTTCTTTGTCCGCCTATCAGCGGGAGACCTTCGTGCTAGAGGGCCGGCGAAAAAAGGCCGGTTCGAAAACCGGCCCTTGCTGTCAGTTGAAGGAAGGTGGAGCGCTCAGGTCGTTGGCCGGCTTCTGCTGGCCCGCGCCACCGTTCTGGTCGGCAGGCTTCTGGCTGCTGCCATCGAGCGGATTGCCGCCCGGCAGCTGCAGCCCGCCCGGCAAGCCGAGACCGCCGCCATTGTCGGGCAGGGTAAGCCCGCCGCCACCGGTTCCAAAACCGGGGACTTCGATCTTGATGGTGTTGGGATCGACCACGGCGGCGTCTCCCTTGTAGTGCATGACCATCTGCGGGAATGCGATGGTCAGGCCAACCATCAGGACCTGAATGCCCACGAACGGAACCGCACCCCAGTAGATCTGCCCCGTGGTGACCGGTTGCGTCACCTTTCCGGTCACCTTGTCCAGATACGGCACCTTGGCCGCGACTGAGCGCAGGTAGAAAAGCGCGAAGCCGAATGGCGGATGCATAAAACTCGTCTGCATGTTGATGCCGAGCAGAACGCCGAACCAGATGAGGTCGATACCGAGCTTGTCGGCAGCCGGCGCCAGAAGCGGCACGATGATAAAGGCGAGCTCGAAGAAGTCGAGGAAGAACGCCAGGACGAAGACGAGCAGGTTGACCGTGATCAGGAAGCCGGTTTCGCCACCGGGCGTCGCCGTCAGCAGATGTTCGACCCAGATATGCCCGTTGACCCCATAGAAGGTCAGGGAGAAGACGCGGGCGCCGATCAGGATGAACAGAACGAAGGCGGAGAGACGTGTCGTCGAGGCAAGCGCGTCCCTGATCACGTTCATGTTGAGACGGCCCTTGGCGGCCGCCATGATCAGCGCGCCGACGGCACCCATCGCGCCACCTTCGGTCGGCGTGGCAATGCCGAGGAAGATGGTGCCGAGAACCAGGAAGATCAGTGCCAGCGGCGGGATGAGGACGATGATCACCTGCTGGGCGAGCCGCGACATCGCGTTGATCTTCATGCCCTTGTCGAACAGGGCGACGAAGTAGATGAAGGCTACGCCGACCGTCGCACCTAGGATATCAGCATTCTCGCCATGGGTTGGCGACAGGTAGAGATGGGCGGCATAGGCGATCCCGGCCGCGACGGCGAGCGCGATGAACAACGAGGTCACACCCGATCCCAGTGTGCGGGCCTCCAGCGGCAAAGCCGGCATGGACTCACGCTTCAGGAAGCTCATCAGCAGGATGTAGCACATATAGAGTCCGGTCAGAACCAGACCTGGAATGAGCGCGCCGGCGTACATGTCGCCGACCGAACGGCCGAGCTGGTCGGCAAGGACAATCAGGACGAGCGATGGCGGGATGATCTGTGCGAGCGTGCCGGATGCCGCGATGACGCCGGATGCGACGCTCCGGTCGTAACCGTAGCGCAACATGATCGGCAGCGAGATCAGGCCCATGGCGATGACCGAGGCGGCAACCACGCCGGTGGTCGCAGCCAGCAGCGCACCCACGAAAATGACCGCATAGGCCAGACCGCCGCGGATCGGGCCGAACAGCTGGCCGATCGTGTCGAGCAGATCCTCGGCCATGCCCGATCGTTCGAGCACGATCCCCATGAAGGTAAAGAAGGGAATGGCAAGCAACGTGTCGTTCGACATCACCCCCCAGAAACGTTCCGGCATGGCATTCAGGAGCGGCCAGGAAAGGTTGATGGAACCGCCGGACAAAGGCGCGAGTTCCACGCCGACGATGAAGAACAGCAGACCGTTGGCCGCGAGCGAAAAGGCGACGGGGTAACCCAGCAGGAGAAAGATGATCAATGATACGAACATGATCGGCGCGAGATTGACGGCAATGAACTCCATCATGGGCGCGGCTCCGTTGTGGCGGCGTCATCCAGCGGCGCATGGGTGGGCACATAGGGTGATGGATCGTCCATCCGGCCGTTCATGATGGCAACCTTCTTGATGATTTCCGAGACGCCCTGGAACGCCAGCAAGACGAAGCCGAACAGCAGGATTGCCTTGGCAGGCCAGACGATCAGGCCGCCGGCGCTGGAAGAGCCTTCCTGCGAGCGAACCGACATCAGCACATAGGGAACGAGGTAATAGGTCATCAGCAGGACGAACGGCATCAGGAAGAAGGCGTGACCGAACAGGTCGATCCAGTGTTGCGTCCGCCGCGAAAACTTGCCGTAGACCACGTCGATGCGGATGTGTTCGTTCTGGCTCAGCGTATAGGCGGCCGCCAGCATGAAAGCGGCACCGAACAGGTACCACTGCGCCTCGAGCCAGGCGTTCGACGACACGTTGAATAGTTTTCGGATAATAGCATTGCCGGCACTGACCAGAACGGCCACCAGGATCAGCCATGAGACTGATTTTCCGATGATTTCCGTAATGCGGTCGATGAGCCTGCTGATACCGAGCAGTGCGGTCATTGTGTGTTCCTCCCCCGCCAAGCTGACTTTCATTTTTTTGCCAAGCACAGCCACAGTGCCGATTTCAAGTCCCGATTCAAGTCCGCTCCCGGATTTTCCGGCTCAGTTGGGCAACGTCATACCAAAGTCGCATATAGACGGTTTCGGCTTTGCCTAAAGCTTAGGCAGGAGCTGTGGGAAACCCGCGCTGCGATGGCTTCGAGGCGGGAGGCCGACCGCGCGGAGGCGAAACGGCTGAGTCGGGGGGAAGGCGAAAAAATGTCGCTCTGAAGGCGCGACAGGGGCTTGAAACCGCGCCGGGTTTAAGGCCGTATGGCGTTCCGAGAATCTATGAGGTACGTTCGTCATGGTCGCGATGATCCGCAATCCCATCCTGCCGGGTTTCAACCCGGACCCGTCGATCTGCCGCGTCGGCGAGGACTATTACATCGCCACGTCCACCTTCGAATGGTATCCGGGCGTGCAGATCCACCACTCCCGCGATCTGGTGAACTGGACGCTGGTGCGCCGGCCGCTGGGGCGCGCGAGCCAGCTCGATATGCGGGGCAATCCGGACAGTTGCGGCGTCTGGGCGCCGTGCCTTTCCCACGCGGACGGGCTGTTTTGGCTGGTCTATACCGACGTCAAGCGCTTCGACGGCAACTTCAAGGACGCCCATAACTACATCGTCACGTCGCCAACGATCGAGGGCGCATGGTCGGAGCCGGTCTATGTCAACTCCTCGGGCTTCGACCCGTCGCTGTTTCATGACGATGACGGCCGCAAATGGTTCGTCAACATGCAGTGGAACCATCGCACCGAGAGCTTTGGCGGCGCGCCGAAATCGCCGGCCTTCGACGGTATTCTCATGCAGGAATGGGATCCGGCCGAAAAAAAGCTGACAGGCCCGATCCGTAACATCTTTGCAGGCAGCGCGCAGGGGCTGGTGGAGGGGCCGCATCTCTTCAAACGCAACGGCTGGTATTATCTGACGACTGCCGAGGGTGGCACCGGTTACGATCATGTGGTGACCATGGCGCGCGCCAAACATATCGAAGGCCCCTACGAGATGCATCCGCAGACGCATCTGATCACCTCCAAGGATCATCCCGATGCCGTGCTGCAAAGGGCAGGGCACGGCCAGTATGTCGAGACGCCCGATGGTCAGGCCTACCATACCCACCTGACCGGCCGGCCGCTTTCGCCGCAAAGGCGCTGCACGCTCGGGCGCGAGACGGCGCTGCAGAAATGTGTCTGGGGCGACGATGGCTGGCTTTATCTCGCGCAGGGCGGCGTTGTGCCGGATGTCGATGTCCCGGCACCAGGCGACGCCGCCGTCATCGGGAAGCCGGCGCGCGTGGAAACCGGGTTCGACAGTCCACACTTGCCGATGGATTTCCAGTGGCTGCGCACGCCCGTTCCAGAGCGGATTTTCTCGCTGACGGAAAGGCCGGGCCATCTGCGTCTGTTCGGCCGCGAGAGCATTGGCAGCTGGTTCGAGCAGGCGCTGGTGGCAAGGCGGCAGGAGCACCATTCGTTTCGCGCGGAAACCGTCGTCGAATTCGAGCCGGACACCTACCAGCAGGCGGCGGGGTTGACGCATTATTACAATCGCCACAAATTCCACGCGCTGGCCGTCACGTTGCACGAACAACTCGGCCGGGTGGTGACGATCTTTTCCTGTGACGGCGACTTCCCCCATAGCCGCATGACATTTCCTGTCGAAAGCGGCGTTGCGGTGCCGTTCGGCCGGGTGCATCTGGCCATGGAAATCCGCGATAACGATCTGCAGTTTTTCTGGCACCCCGATGGCGACGGCTCCTGGCGGAAACTCGGGCCCTTGCTCGATGCGGGCGTCGTGTCCGATGAGGGCGGGCGCGGGGAACACGGCTCCTTTACCGGCGCCTTTGCCGGCGTCTTCGCCTTCGATACGTCGGGCCGGGGACAGACCGCAGATTTCGACCGGTTTTCTTACGAGGCCCTGTAATCGCCGGTTGCAAGTTTGTTAGCTGTATCAGCAAATCATTATAAATAGCTGATATCATTACAATTTTGTAATTTATAGTTTCAGTTTCCATTCATCTTTGCAGCCGTAGTTTCGGGGTGTTAAAACGAAAGGACACCCCGATGAAACGTTTGCTGATTGCGCTGGTCGCAAGCTCTTTCCTGACAGTGCCGATGGTCTTCGCGCAGCCGGTCAAGGCCTTCGAGGTTGCTCAGATGAAGGAGCGTCATGTCGAGAAACGCGTCTACGCGCACGGCAACAGGAAGGTCGTCGAAAAACATGTCGTCGTAAAGAAGCGCTGGGCACGGGGCCACCGCCTGTCGCCGTCCGAACGCCGCCGCATTGCTGCGGTCAACGACTACCGCCGCTACAAGCTGCGCGCACCACCGCGTGGCCAGCAATGGGTGCGGGTTGATAACGACTTCCTGCTGATCAGCGTCGCAACCGGCGTGATCGTCAATATGGCGACGCGCTGATCGAGTGAAGGTACGATATTGCGAAAGGCGGCTCCGGGCCGCCTTTCGTGTGAGATGGTGCGAAGGCGCTTACAGACTTTCTAGCTTGCGCTGGCCGACCACTCCGCAAAAGGGTCCGGCAAGGCCTTCCAGCGGTCCGGGGTGAACGCCTTGGCATCGACCAGGCATTCGTCCAGTTCCGCCTCCAGCGCTGCCTTGTCCATGGGATCGGCGCCGATGAAGACGATTTCCTGGCGCCGGTCGCCCCAGACGGGATCGAGATAGGGTTTCATCATGGCGATGAATCCCGGGTCATCCGGCCATTGGCTTTTGGGAACCGCCGACCACCAGAGCCCCATCTTCGATGTGCGCACCATCGGTCCGGCCTGGCTGAGTTCGCCGGCGTGATGCGGGCGCGTCGCCAGCCAGAAGAAGCCCTTGGCCCGCACGACGCCCGGCCATGGCCGATGGACGAAATTGTGAAAGCGGGCGGGATCGAACGGCCTTTTGGCCCGGTAGACGAAGGATCGGATACCGTATTCCTCGGTTTCCGGCACATGATCCTTGAAACCATGCAGTTCCTTGTACCAGAGCGGATGCTGTTCGGCCTTGAGCATGTCGAACAGGCCGGTGCCGAGAACGTCGCGCAGCGCCACCTTGCCGAACTCCGTCTCGATCAGCCGCGCATCGGCATTCAACCCGGCGATGATTTTTCGCGCGGCATCCCGTTGCTCCGGCGTTGCACTGCCCGTCTTGTTGAGAATGACGACATTGGCGAATTCGATCTGCTCGACCAAGAGATCGACGAGTGTACGGTTGTCATTTTCGCCAGCGGTATCGCCGCGATCGGCGAGGAAGTCGGCGGAAGAATAGTCAGCCAGAAGGCTGACAGCATCGACGACGGTCACCATCGTGTCGAGCCGTGCGACGTCCGCGAGGCTGCTGCCGTCCTCGCCGCGGAATTCGAAGGTGGTGGCGACGGGCAGGGGCTCGGCTATCCCGGTCGATTCGATCAACAGATAGTCGAACCGGTCCTGTTTAGCGAGCTTGCGCACTTCGCTCAGAAGATCGTCGCGCAGTGTGCAGCAGATGCAGCCATTGGTCATCTCGACCAGTTGCTCCTCTGTCCGCGACAGGTTGGCGCCACCATCGCGCACGAGTGCGGCGTCGATGTTCACCTCGCTCATGTCGTTGACGATGACGGCGACCCGCAGTCCGTTGCGATTGTTGAGAATATGGTTGAGCACCGTGGTCTTTCCGGCTCCGAGAAAGCCGGAGAGCACGGTGACCGGAAGTTTGCCGGACATGGCTTTATCCTTAATGTTATACTATTACAGTCGTTGCCCTGAAAAAAGCGGACTTGCGGCCCGCCTTTTTCAGTCGCTCGGGAGGAATGCGTCAGCTGCCTGAGGAAAGGCAGGTCTTCAGCGAGGTACCGATACCGTCCATCAGTTGGAAATAGAGATCGGGACCGGCTTCAAGCGTGGCTGCCTCCGGATCCAGTGTCCCGGATTTGGCCGGCGTGCCTTCCAGCACGACATTGACGAGCTTGGGCTCGAACTGCGGTTCGGCAAAGACGCAGGTTGCGCCCAGTTCGACGATCTTCTGATGAATCTGTTCCAGCCGTGCAGCACCGGGCAGGGTCTCGGGGCTGACGGTGATCGATCCCGCCACCTTCACATGATAGCGGTGCTCGAAATACTGGTAGGCGTCGTGAAAGACGATGAAGGGCTTGTCCTTGATCGGCGCAACGGTCTCGGCAAGCTTTTTGTCGAGTGTATCGAGCCGTGTGTTCAGCGCCTCGAGATTGGTCTTATAGGTTGCCGCATTGTCCGGATCGGCGGCTGCAAGCGTCTTTTCGATCTCGGCGGCCATCGCCCTGGCATTGGCCGGGTCGAGCCAGAGATGCATGTCGAACTCACCCTCATCGTGGTGATGCCCGGCTTCTTCTTGGGTGTGACCGTCGGCGCTCTCGGCGCTTGCTTCATGCTCGTCGCCGTCGTCATGCGGCTCGAAGGCACCGCCTTCGCGGAATTTCAGCTTCTCAAGTCCCGGCGCGTCGTCCAGTTCGACGATCTTTGCATTGCCGCCGAGCGATTCCAGCGGCTTTTCGAGAAAGGCTTCCAGCCCGTGGCCGACCCAGAAGACGATATTGGCCTTTTCCAGCGCCAGAGCGTTGGAGGGCTTCATGCTGTAGGTGTGCGGGGAGGCGGCACCCTCGACGATCAATGCGGGTTCGCCGGCGCCCTGCATGATCGAGGCGACCAGGGAGTGGATCGGCTTGATCGAGACGACGACATTGGGAACCTCGGCATGGGCGGCGCCCGCTGGCAGAAGCATGGTGGGGGGAAAAAGCAGCGCAGACGTCAAAAGGAGGGATTTTTTCAGGCTCATGCGGAAACTCCTATCTTGTAAATCAATGTAATGTTATTACATCAATTGCGTTATGCTATAACGTGTGGCATAGCGGCTGGCAACACCCCATCCGGATTTTCTTGATGCTCCGCAAAACCGATCAGGCACCGCTCGTCTCGCTCAACAATGCCGGCATCCGCCGCAACGGCCGCTGGCTGGTGCGCGGTGTCGAGTTCTCGATCAGCCGCGGCGAGATCGTCACGTTGATCGGACCGAACGGCTCCGGCAAGTCGACGACCGCAAAAGCCGCGATCGGCGTTCTGAAGCCGGATGAAGGCTGGGTCGAGAAAATACCGGGGTTGAAGGTCGGCTATGTGCCGCAGAAACTGGCGATCGACTGGACGCTGCCTTTGACGGTCGAGCGCCTGATGACGCTGACCGGACCGCTCAGGGGACGCGAGGTCGAGGAGGCATTGCATTCGACCGGCATTGCTCATCTCGCCCGCGCCGAGGTGCAACACCTGTCGGGCGGCGAGTTCCAGCGCGCCTTGCTTGCGCGCGCCATTGCCCGCAAGCCGGATCTGCTGGTGCTTGACGAGCCGGTGCAGGGCGTCGATTTCTCCGGCGAGATCGCGCTGTACGACCTGATCAAATCCATCCGCAACAAGACCGGCTGCGGCATCCTGCTGATCTCTCACGACCTGCATGTGGTGATGGCCGAGACCGATACGGTGATCTGCCTGAACGGTCATGTCTGCTGCCGCGGCACGCCGCAGGTGGTCAGCCAGAGCCCGGAATATCTCAAGCTGTTCGGCAGCCGCGCCGCCAAGACGCTCGCCGTCTATAGTCACGATCACGATCATACCCATTTGCCGGATGGCCGCGTGTTGCATACCGATGGCAGCATTACCGAACATTGCCATCCCGATGACGGTCACCATCATGGCGATCATGCGCATGGCGACCACGATCATGGCGCCCATGACCACGATCACGGCGCCCGTGAGCATGTGCACGGGCCCGATTGCGGCTGTGGCTACAAAAGCCGCCTGCAGGGCTTCGACACCAAGGAGAGCGACCGTGTTTGACGACTTCTTCACCCGCGCCCTCGTCGCCGGCATCGGCCTTGCGATCACGGTCGGCCCGCTCGGTTGTTTCGTCATCTGGCGGCGCATGGCCTATTTCGGCGATACCATGGCGCATTCCGCGCTTCTCGGCGTGGCGCTGTCGCTGCTCTTCGATCTCAACCTGATGCTCAGCGTCTTCATCGTTGCCGCCGCCGTGTCGCTGCTTCTGCTCTTGCTGCAGAAGCGCGGCGCGCTGTCGACCGATGCGCTGCTCGGCATTCTCTCGCATTCGGCGCTGTCGATCGGCCTCGTCATGGTCGCCTTCATGACCTGGGTGCGGATCGATCTCGTTGGCTTCCTGTTCGGCGATATTCTCGCTGTCTCGCAGGCCGATATCGACCTGGTCTGGGGCGGCGGCATCCTCGTGCTGGCTGCGATCGTCTATCTGTGGCGGCCGCTGCTTGCCTCCACCGTCAATCCGGAGCTGGCGGAGGCCGAAGGCCTGCAGCCGGAACGGGCGCGGCTCTACTTCATGCTGCTGATGGCGCTGGTGATTGCCATCGCCATGAAGATCGTCGGCATTCTCTTGATTACCTCGCTGTTGATCATCCCGGCAGCCACCGCCCGGCGCTTGGCTACATCGCCCGAGATCATGGCGGTGCTTGCCTCGGTTATCGGCGTGCTTGCTGTGACAGGCGGGCTGTTCGGGTCCCTGCATTTCGATACGCCATCCGGGCCGTCGATCGTCGTTGCGGCGATGGCGCTTTTCGTGCTCAGTCTCCTGCCGTTCGGGCGCAACAGGAACGCCGAGACGGCGATACATTCGACGCATGGAGGACATCACTGATGGCGGCACAGCAGCTCACCAAGAACCAGTCGCTGGTCCTCGACGCGCTCAATCACGCCGACGGGCCGCTCAGCGCCTATACCATCCTCGACAAGCTACGCGATCATGGTTTTCGGGCACCCTTGCAGGTCTACCGGGCGCTCGACAAGCTCCTGGAATTCGGCCTGATCCACCGGCTCGAAAGCATGAATTCCTTCGTCGCCTGCGCTCATCCGGATCATCATCACCATGATCATGGTGTGACCGCCTTTGCCATCTGCGAGGATTGCGGCCACGTGACGGAGATGCACGATGAGGCCATGGAGGAGCGTCTGTCGGTCCTGGCCGGCAAGCAGCATTTCAAGACCGAGAAGACCACCATCGAAATCCGTGGCCACTGCCAGAACTGCACCGCCGAATAGGCTGGCCGGTTCCATAGCTGCACATACCGAGGCGCCCCAGCTGCATATGGTACAGCTTCGGCGCCGCCTATTCGATGATTGCAAGGCTGGTCGCGAACAGCTGCCATTTCTTGACGTAGCCGTCCGCCGATTTCCTCAAGCCGGCGACGGCCGCTTCATCCAGCAGCCGGATGGCCTTTGCCGGTGCGCCGACGATCAGCGAGTTGTCGGGAAAGACCTTGCCCTCCGTCACCAGCGCATTGGCGCCTATGAGGCAATTGTTGCCGATGACAGCGCCGTTCAGCACTGTCGCCCCCATGCCAACAAGCGAATTGTCGCCGATCGTGCAGCCATGCACAATGGCGCGGTGGCCGATGGTGCAGCCTGCTCCAATTGTCACTGGAAGGCCGGGATCGACATGAATGACCGCCCCTTCCTGGATATTGGTTCGGGCGCCGATGCGGATTGGCTCGTTGTCGCCGCGCAGCACCGCGCCGAACCATATGCCGACATCCTCGCCCAATTCAACCTTTCCGATGACATGCGCATCCGGGGCTACCCAATAACGGCCTTCCGATGGCACAGCCGGCCGCGCAGGGCCAAGGGCATAAAGCGGCATGATCGGTCCTTTCTTCTCAGACGACCGTGACGGTCAGCGCTGCAACACCGTCGATGCCGCAGGATACCACGTCGCCGCGCGAAACCGGGCCAACTCCCGAAGGCGTCCCGGTCATGATGACGTCGCCGGCGGCCAGCGTGAACAGTTTCGACAGTTCGGCAATGATCTCGGGCACTTTCCAGATCATCTGGTTGAGATCACCTTGCTGTTTGGTCTCACCGTTGACCTTCAGCCAGATATTGCCGTTTACCGGATGACCGATAGCCTGTGCCGGAACGATCTGCGACACGGGTGCGGAATGTTCGAAAGCTTTTGCCGCCGCCCACGGTTTACCGGAAGCCTTCGCCTGTGCCTGCAGGTCGCGGCGGGTGAAGTCGATGCCGACGGCGTAGCCGTAGATGCAGTCGGGCGCGTCCGCAGCGCTAATGGCATCGCCACCCTGTTTCAGCGCGATAACCAGTTCGACCTCGTGATGCACGTCGGTTGAAAGCTGCGGGTAGGGGAACTCCGCACCTTGCGCAAGATTGTCCGGATTTTTCTGGAAGAAGAAGGGCGGTTCCCGGACGGGATCATGGCCCATCTCGATGGCATGGGCAGCATAGTTGCGCCCGACACAATAGACGCGGCGGACGGGAAAGGTCTGCTCGGAATTCGTGACCGCTAGAAGGACCGGCGCGGGAAGGGGGATTACAGTTGTCATCGATATCCAGACATTCGATTGCGAATACCGGACGATAGCACCCCTTTTGGGGGCGGGGAAAGCGGCTTCAGCTGCAGACGTAGGCCTCAAGCTGGTCGCGGGTCAGGAACCGGCTGCCAGCGCGGGAATTGCGTTCCGGATGTGTATATTCCAGGCTCGGGACGTCGGGAAGTTCGAGTGCCTGACGGACGGTCATGATACCGACATCGCGGCGGTCACTGCCGCGCTTGAGGCTGACTTCGACGATACGATACAGATTTTCCTCTATCATGTGTTCTCTCCCGTCTCTTAATTTTTTTGATTCTGGGTTGTAGTAGCTACTCCGAAGTTGGTTTTTATGAGGCACCTCATCTATTAGCATGACACAGGTGAACAAATCGCAACAGTAATTTTTTAGCAGGCGCTTGGATTTGTGCCGGAATGAGACGCCGGGTTATCCGAGATCGTCGGGCGCAGTTTGCGCCTCTTCGGCCGGCATAGGCGGCCATCGTCAGCGTCCATCTGGAACAATCCTGCGGCTCGGGTGTTTTTCCATCGAACAGAAAAGGAGCCCGAGATGGCGAATATCAAGAACTTGCGAACCGGCTTTACCGGCGAACTGGACGACACGGGCGCAGTGGCGGCCAGAACCAAACAGGCGGCAGCATACGTCAAGAGTGAGGCAGGAGCCCTGGCGCGCAACGCGCAGGATCATCCCTCCGCCACCAGCACCGCCTTGCTGATCTTCGGCGCGGCGGCCTTCGTTGCAGGCTATCTGGTCGGCAGTGCATCCGCCCCGCAGCCTACACGAAGAAGTTACTGGTGATGTTTGCGGTGCGTCAGGTTTTAATTGATTTTTGTGCATTGCAGCATTAAAGTCATCCTTATCGCAGTGATTCACCTCCTCCCGGAAAGCTGCGATCGATCAGCGGCCACCTCCTCCCGGCCGGGGGTCATTTTCAGAAGCCTGCCGCACCTCCTCCCGCGGCAGGCTTTTTTCGTTTTGCGCACTGCCCATGCCGAACCAAATCGGCTATTCTGCGTTATGGTCTGGCAAGACATTCGGAGGAGACGCTCATGCCACATACCAAATGGTCCAATCCAGTCGAGGTGGGTTTCGCCCACAATGGGTCTCAAGTGGTACAGGGACCGTTCGACGCTCTTATCTGCCTGATGGACACCTGGCCGGATCTTCGCGGCCCGCGCTATGTTGCAGCCAGAAGCCTCTGCCGCGCAGCCCTTGACGGCCGCAGGTCGCCGGAAGAGGCAAGGGAGGTCTTTATTGCGGCAGCGCAAGAGGCCAAGCTTCAGACGCATTGACGCGCCCAGCAGATGTAAGATGAAACCAGCTGCGCATCCGGCGCGGTGATGGTTGCTATATATTGCAGCTCGCTCTACGGTATTTGCGCCTCGTCGCCATTCGGTGGGCGTTGTCGATTTGTTTTTGGACTTCCAGGCTCGCATGCAGTGCCGTGCGCTGTTCATGATGCGTCCCCTCTCTCTGCCCAAGGCCGCCGCAGCAGACATCTCGCCATCCTTTTCCTGAAAGCTCCGTACACCACCCTTCAAAAGTTCCATCTCGCTTTCAGAACCGCTCCGCTGTATAAGGCCGCGATTGGTTAGGCCGTTTAAGCCGCGGGATACACGTCTCCGCTTGCGCGCCTGTTTCTCCACCACAGTGTACCGCCTGCGTGGCGGGCGGGGATGAAAGTATTTTTTTTAATGGATTACACAGCGATTTCGGCATCGGGCAGGACCGCGTCGGGCTATTTCGAAGCGCCGGTCTTCGCCGTGGCGCCGATGATCGACTGGACTGAAAGTTAAATTTTATAAAGCAAATTCAATAGTGGTTGTTCGTTTGTAGCAAAATTGTAGCAATCGCTATCGGTGCAACTGTTGAAATTCTTTCAGTGCGGCGGTTCTGCGCGTGTCGATGTAATCGGCTAGATCCTGCAGGTAAACGCCCTTCTGGCATTTTTGCGAAGTCTCTGCGCGCACGACGGGCAGGGGTATTTCGCCCAAGCCGACCTTGCGCAAGAATTTGTCCGGCGTCAGGTGGCTGAAATAGTCACGGCAGACATCTTCCACCGGGATCACCGCTCTTCCTCCATACTGAGCGAACAGGAGGAATGGGGTTGAGAACGCGGCAGACGCGGTTGTTTCAGGATTTCTCATATTATCTCTCCTCGCGTCCCACTTGCTGTCCACCGTTCTGTCTAGTCGGGGAAGCGGGGCATTCGCAGCTGAGATAGCCACCTTGCCCGCGCTCTTCGTTACCGCAAACCGGGCAAGGCTCGACATGATCTGCAGGAGGCTGTACGGCCGCAGCGATCATGTCGCGGATGGCCTCATCGACCGGCATAAAGTCGCTGTATTTAACGAGCGCACGCTTCGCGGCCTCTACCTGGGCGTCGGTCACCCGCATTTTCTGTGCGGGGGATGGGCTCGGGGCGTGCCATCTTCTTGCGAGATGCAGCTTCTGTGTTAGCCTCTGCGCATGTCTGAAGAAGAGTTCTGCAAGCGGTTTGAAGATCGGGTGCGCCTTTGGTATCGCGCGGGGCGCAAAGTCTTTGGCATGCAACCTGAAGAGTATTCGAGATCGGTGGCCAAGGTTTGGTGGCGCGAATCGAAGGGCGACGCTTTGTCCCCAGAGCGCTGTGCCGACGAAGACTCTTACTACTGGTGAAGCAGCCGTCACTTCCGGTGACGGGGTTCGCGCCGGACGGCGGAGGCGCACGAAATCTGTATCAATCCTTCCTATGAAGGCATAAAATGACACGTCGCCGGCCATTCTACGGGCAACCGACGTTTGGAAGATAATCGTGCTTTCGCCCCAACGGGAGGGAAAGCCATGTCCCCCTTTGATGAACCAATTCGCGAGCCCTCGATCTCCATGATGAGGCAGATTCTTGACAACGAATGCGCTCGCCGATCGATTAAGCGCGATGGCATCGAGGGAGAGGAACTCGCCCGTGTCATCATGTATGCGTTTCTTTCCGGAATGATCGATGAAAGTGAGCTCGTTGTGCTGGCCAGCAATCTGAAAGGCTGAGCGCGATCGTTGACTTGGATGAACGTGCGCGACGCGGCATGAGGGCTTCAGCTGCGAATGATCTTGGGGTGATGGGGTATCGGTCATCGCCACCATGCCGGCCTGTTCAATTCCAGTCATACTTCATCCCTCGATTTCGGAAGGCGGCCGGTCGCGGCAAGCCCAGACATGATCCGGGCGGCGCATAGCTCGGCAGCGTTATCGCTCTGGTCGCAGTAGATGCCCCAAAGCGCGTTCGCGAGTTCGTGCGGGTTGATGCCGCGGGCATCCCACCAGGCGCGCTCGTTGGCGCCGTGCTGATCGCGATGGGCGTCGGGATGAAGGGGCAGGGCGAAGCGGTCAGGTGCCTTGGTCTGCTTCCCTCGGCCATAGTGGCCATGCCACGGGCTGGCGAATGAGACGTGAGCCGCTTCGACACCATACCGGCCGGTTACTGCGCAAGGCAGTTCATGGATGAAGGCGAGATAGCCTGCTTCCTTCTTGGCGCGCTTGGTCGGAACGGGGTCGCGCTGGATATAGGCAATACGCGAAGCCATCACGCACCCCCAATCTGGTCAATGTACTGGATTGCCATGAGGACGAGCTGGTTCATGACGCTCTCCGCACATCTGCGCGGTCAGTCGGCTCTTTGAATTCAACGCCGTTTTCGGCACCCCAGGCGAACATGAACTCGATCAGATCCGTCATCTCGCGAACCGACAGGTCCGACGATGAATGGCCAAGCGGAATGAACGTCCTTTGGTCTAGCGACGGGAGAAATTGAACCTCGTGCCCATAGGCGGCCATGAAGATAACTTTCCACTGGTCAGGGGTGTGATCCCGGCCCATCTTTTTCATGTGCGCCGCGACATCGGTCAGCATTGCCCAAAACCGGTCGTTCTGGGGAAGCGTTCTTTTCGTCTCCTTGAACTCGATACGGCTGCCGAGCGGAACGCCTTGCGCCCAGCGGGCGGCGCGGTCGCGGTCGGTCTGGTTCTGGATGATGATGAGGTGGCGGCTCATGGCGATCAACCCGCGCTGATGGCTGAAAGAGCTGAGAGGCGGCGGTCACGGATCGCATAGGCCGCATCGATCATATCTGCGTGGCCCTCGGTTTCGAGAACGGCCGGAGCGTCGAAGTCGGTCCAGATTTCCTCGACGTCGGCTTCATCCTTGGCGCCTGCAAGCGAAGTTTCGATCTCATTGAGGAAATCCCCGAGATTAAACTCGGGTTCGGCGGTGTGATCGGGTTCGGCCTCAATGACCTTCGAGGAGGGCGGCGCAGGCGGGGCAGGAGGCTTCGGCGGCTGAGGTTTCGTCACCACCGCCGCTGCTGGCGTCACGTCGCGCAATTCTTCCATGTCGGCGATCTCGCGAACCTCGAACTCGTCGCGGATGCCGCCCAAGACGTCGCCGAACAGTTCGCGGAGGCAATAGCCTGCCGCGCGCCACGCCAGCATGCGCTGCGGAAAGCGGTACCAGGGGCTATCGTTCGGCTTCTCCTCGTTCTTCTTGTCCCACTTGTTCCATTTCATGACGAGGGCCTTGGTCTGCCACAGACCGGCGCGCTCGGCGTCGGCCTGGGAGAACTCGACACGCTTGTCTTCGCCAGTGTCGAGGCGCTTTGCTTCGCAGAAGCCGACCATCTTGCCGTCGCGCTCTTCGCATCCGGTTCGGAGATAGGCGACCTTGCCGGACATGCGGACGACATTGATCAGGCCATCGCCATAGAGCGCTGGCTTGCCGTTGATGACCGTGAAACTCCGAAGGCTGACCATGGGCTTAAGACCAAGCTCGGCGCCGGACATGATAGCCACAGCGACGGCAGCCGCAGCGTCATCGCCTGCAAGCCTCCCAATCAGCGCCGCCGGGGCGAGGCCGGACGCACACACGGCGCGCGAAATGCGCATGGTTTCCTCGAAGGTCTGCGGCACGATGGCGAGGACATTGCCGCCGCCGCTGAGGGCTGGAACGTGAGCGTTCATCGTTATCTCCTATCGGTCTACGTCGTCGAAGATTGAACGGTTGCCCTTGTCGTCGAGCATCGTCCGGTCTTCCGAGAACATGCGTTGTCCGTTGGGGTGGATGGCCTTTCGTTCCTCGTCGGTGCGCAGGTCTTCCACCAAGCGGAGGATTTTCTTCTGCGCCATCTCGGAGGCAGGCTTGATCGTCATAACCTCGACGGTGGTTTCGCCGCGCGCGGTTTCGACGACGACTTTGTCGCCGACTTTGACGGTCAGGCCTTCCGGGATGAAATAGTCATAGGTTTTTTCATCCTTCTGCCATTTGAACTTGATGGCGGCGACGGCGAGCGAAGCCGTGGTATTGAGCAATTCGGTCATCATGCGGCCCTCTGTTCGGAACGGATCGCCATACCGGCCAGCTCGACGCCGGACTTGGCGGCGCGGTTGGCAAGGGTCTCGACGACTTCGCGGATTTCCTGCCGGTCCTTCAGCGCCATCAGGAGCGCATCGAAATCGGTGATCTCGGCAAAGGTGAAGGTGCGAAGCGAAACCTTGGCGCCGGTGCGGCCTGCGGAGGCGTTGCGTGCCTGCGCTTCGCGGTTGGCTTGCGCAGCCTGTTCTTCCAGCCGTTCCGCCTCGGCGATCCGGTTGTTATGCTCGGCGATGGAAACGAGATCGCTGGTGGGCTTAGCCGCAGCTTTCTCGGCTTCAGCTCGGGCGGCGTCGGCTACCCGCTGGATGCGATCGGCTTCGGCGCGAGCTGCGGCCTGGCGGTCACGTTCCTTGCGGGCTTCCTCCTGCAGGAAGGCGTCCAGATGCCGCTTGAGCTTCTTGCTGAGCGCGTCCGGCTCTTCCTTGAGGTCACGCCATTTGTTGTCGACGTTGCGGCCTGCATCGAGGTGCGGCTGCTTTTCGACCTTGTGCAGATCGGTCGCCTTCTTGGCGATGGTCGCCAACCGCTTCGACCAGATCGCGGACTTGTCGGCTTCGGCCTGCGTTTTGATAGGCGTCGTCATAAACGCCTCGGCCTGTTCCTTTTCGGCCGCGTACTCAACCTGGAGGGCTTCGAACGGATCGGTCGGCAGATTGTGGCCGATGGCAGGGGCAGGCGGCTCGTCATCCCAGCCAGCACCATCGATTGCCTTCTGATAGGCCTCGTAGCTGATCGGGTGCGTCCGGCAGAAATTCCATGCATCGCCCGGTTCAACCATGCGCTCGCCGCGCATCGCCTTCCACTCTCCACCCTCGAACCAGAGAGCAACCGGCTCCCACGGGCCGTCCTTGAAACGGGTCCGGTAGTAGCCCTGTTCGGGCTGACCTTCGTGCATCGGGCCGATACGACCCACACAGGCTTCCTGCCACCAATGCCAGATGTTCACTGCTGCGACTGCGTTCATTGCGATGGTCCTTTCGGGTTAAAGCTGAACTGCGACGGCCAAGCCGAGCGCAAAGAAGATCGTGGCGGCGATGGCCAGCCAGTTGTTCGGATCGCGCGGGCTGATTGCCGACGGCGTGAGCGGGATGAAGGTGCGGATGATTGGGTCGGGGCGGGTCATCGCCTTACTCCGCCGCCATCTGGAACTGGCGCGGACGCTCAGCCTGAGAAATGAAAGAGCCGCGACCGAAACCTGCTTCCCGAAGGATCGACAGAGCGGCATCAACTGCTTGCTGGTGAGCGCGATCCTCGGCGCTGTTCACTGCACCGCCGAGAGCTTCGATCTTGTCGTAAAGGGTGTGGAGAGCCGCGCTCATGCCGCCACCTGCAGGTCATGACGTTCAGTCTGTGCTGAGATCAGCATCTGGATGAGTTCGGTGTGCTTCCCGAGCGTCCAGCCAGCGGGCTTCACCCGAGCTGCGACGATCTTCCGGCACTTGTCCTGATGGAAGCGGATGTTCTCGGAGAGGTAGATCGACGCCGCGCCGGAGCTGCGAGTGTTCGCCTCGTCGATGATCTTCTGCGCTGATGCTTGGATGTCCATTGCTCAACTCCGGTGAAGCGGTTTGTTGAGGTAGCTATGCGATAATCGCACAGATAAAGTCAAGCGTTAATATGCGATAATCGCACAAACCAAAAAGGCAATGGCGCGGAAGATTCGATTCGACTCTCCGGCGGCGTTCTGCTTTCATAGAACAAAAGGAGAACAAAATGGGCTATGCAGTTCTGAAATCAGCCGCGCCGTTCACGCTCCACATTCGGTGCGAGAACTGCCTGAGAGATAGTTTCAAGGTGGTCGAGATGCCCGTCGGGGACGACGTGCCACGCGATGCAGACGAACTGATCGAGAGTGTATTTCTGGAAAAAATCCCGTTCCGCTGCCGACCCTGCGATAGCGTCATTGGCCGTCTAGTCGGGATCAGCGGAGGAGGAGACGCCTATGGATACTGAGAGAGACGTAATCCAATACATCATCGTCGCGCCGTTCGAGCAGCGGGATAAGGTCATCGTGGCCAAAGAGCGACTTGAACACTATCTGGGCGGCCGGTTTCCCGGCAACTCGTTCACGGTCGCGCGGTTCGCTCCAATCGGAGATAATGAGGAGTTTTGCGTGCTGCCGATCATGAATTTCGTCGGCGATGACGGTAACTCCTACATGTGCAAGGAACCGAAGCGATGGTTTATGCAGGAGATTGCGCAGGCATGCCGAGAGTTCGACCTGAAGGGGCTGCGCCACGTTGCTGCATGACTGCTCGCCTGGCCAGCTTTCAGTATTTTGAAAGCATAAGATGATAGAGCTTCCAGACGTAGGAGCACTAGATGGGTGATATCATTCATTTCAAAACGCGGAAGCGTGGCGTGTCAGGGCTTGCGTTCGCGGCGATCGTAGCGGCCGCATCTGTGGTTGTGTTTGGAGCGGTTGTTTCTTCCAGGATCGTTGGGCCATCTGCTCTTCAGGCCATTTCATCACTGGCACAAAACGCAGCGTCATTCTCGATCTGCAGCGGCCCTGTTCGAGTGACCTGCGTTGTCGATGGCGACACCTTTTGGCTGAATAGCTCGAAGATCCGGATAGCCGATATCGACACACCCGAGATCAGCGAGCCGAAATGCGCTTCGGAGAAAGCTCTGGGCGAGCGCGCGAAACTGCGGCTGCGCGAGTTGCTAAATGCTGGAAAGTTTGAACTGGCCGCGTGGCAAGGCCGGGATGAGGATCAATATGGCCGCAAGCTGCGGGTCGTCATGCGTGACGGGCGCTCACTCGGCGATCAACTGGTCTCTGAAGGTTTGGCACGAACGTGGAGCGGCCGGCGGGAGCCGTGGTGCTGACAAAGAGGCTCTACTTCGCTTGCCGCTCTTATCAGCTCCGCGATGAAGTCCGTGGTGGTGCTCATCAGAACCCCGGCATTTCATTCATCACGCGTCGAACAAGCGCAATAATTTCCACCGACACCCCATCATCAGCCTCGCTGTCGTGATGCACGATAATCGGCTTGTGCTTCGGATTGGATGATCGGGGGTGAAACTCCGCCCGATCGTTATAAAGCTCGATCTGCTTCACCGACCATTCGCGGAAATGCCCACTATCGCGGGTCCGCTGCACCACGACCACCATAAGGTCGCGCAGCTGCACCTCATGGGCCACGTCTTCGTAAGCTAAGCAAACCAGCCGGTCGCCGGCGAGTATCGGGCGAGGGCGCAGCTCGTTCAGTGAATCCCCGGCGACGTCAAAGAGGAGTTGCCTGGCGTTCGGAAATTTCTCGTCGCGCGGTAGCAGGATCTCGACCGCTTCGGATTGGTCGAACTCATCGACCTCACGGAAAGTGCCAGCTTCAACGACGCCGGCAACTCGACCGGCCACCAGTCCGGAGTTGTTCAGCGTCAGTTCTGGTGCCGGTCCATCACCGCCTGGCGGGTTCGTTCCAAAGTAATCCGCAGCACCGGCCACCTCATGCGACTTAAGCTGCCGCTTCCCATTCACGACCTTGTTGATGGCAGACGGGTGCAGCCCAAGCGCGTTCGCAAGGCCTGTCTGAGACATTCCAGGCTTCGCCAGGTTTTCCAAAACCCATTTTTTATAAGGATCTTCAAGCATATGGCATTTTCGCATAACGAAAATGTACGGTCTCGTGCGATTTCGGCACAAAATGCTTGACGTTGCCTGTGCGATTATCGCATAATAAGCGCATGGAAACGAGCGCACCCACCGAAACACTTGAGCCCGCCGCCACGATTATCGATCGGTTTGGTGGTCCCGATGTTGTCCAAGAAATCACCGGCGCCAGTCGGACGCGAGTGTATCGGTGGACCCAGCCAAAAGCCAAGGGCGGAACTGATGGGATCATCCCGTTCCCGCAGGCTGTGAAACTCATTTCCCACGCCAAAAAACACGGCCTTGCCATCAATGCCGATAGCTTTCTGCCAGCCACGGAGCCAGCACAATGAGTGACGCACACGGCGTAGCCCGCGACCAACTGCGCTCTTTCATAGAGCGGATCGAACGTCTCGAAGAGGAGAAGAAGACCATCGCCGACGACATCAAGGATGTTTACGGCGAGGCCAAGGGTATGGGCTTCGATGCCAAAATCCTGAAAGAGGTCATCAAGATCAGGAAGATGGATCGCGATGAGCGCATGGAGCGCGAAGCTATCCTCGACACCTATCTCGCTGCTCTCGGCATGATCGAGCAGCCAGACTTTTCCGAGCCCTATGACCGGGCCACCGGCGAACTGAGCCCGAAGCTCGCCCACACTATCGTCACCGGCATGCAGACCGGAACCGGTCGCGCCGCTCTGGTCGCCGCGGTCGATATCATGATCGATCGCGAAGAAAGAAACACCCCATCCGGCGCCGCCCCCGCGTCGGCTGCTGCTGTCATCTCCTCCTCCAATGACACAGCAACCGGGGAGGCTGGTAGGCACAGTCTCCCCGAGAATTCGCCGGAAACGGCAAAGGAATCCCCGCGTAAGGCGGCGGAGGCGGTAGGCGAGAGCCCCGCGATGGTCGGAAGTGAAAACCCGGCTGAGGATGCGAGAGAGGGGCAACCTTCGGTGACCGCATCTACCGGCGCCGAAAGCGCAGCGGACGAACGGCATGTTGAAGCCACGGTGGAACAGCGTTCGTCCGCACCTGAATTCACAACAAAGCCGCATCGCTTCCGCCCCAACTGCTTGCATCGCGAAAACTGCGCGTCCGGGACGGTTGATCACTGCCATGGCTGCAAGATCGCAATGCGCGAACGGGAAAGGGAAGAGGCGTGATGTCCTTGAAGTTCACACCCTCCGACCGCCGGCCGATCAGAAAGATCGACACTACGGCTCTCGTCGCTGAGTTCGAGGCAAAGGGCGGCACGGTTCGCCGGTTCGAAGCTGGGGAAACCGCGTCCTACGACAGCGTGAAAATCTATCTGCTTGAGCAAGGCTATCAGCTTTCGATGGTTCGCAACATGAACTGCGTCAAGCGGGTCGGCGCCAAGGGCAGGGGCAAAGCCATGCACTGGTCGAAGATCATCGCGCTCGTCGACGAGCTGCGCGCAGCTGAAGGCATCTGTTTCGCACGTTCTTTGCTGCGGTCCTCAAGGTCGTTGGCTTTCAAGATCGCCCCTGAGCTTCGCGACGATCTGGCTCCCCCAGGCGGCTGACCAGCCCAGCCGCCCGACTGCCGCGCAAATGCGGATTTTCTTTTCAGCAATAGACCGACAAGGACTTTTGAATGGCGCGGAAATTTCTTGTTGCAGACCTACTGTGTGGCGCCGGCGGTTCCTCCACCGGTGCCCAGCGCGCGATGAACGAACTCGGGCTAGATATGGAGCTGGTCTGCGTCAACCATTGGCCGGTCGCGATCGACACTCACCAACGCAACCATCGAGAGGCCCGGCACTACGTCCAGGACATTGCGACGGTGCGTCCGCATCTCCTGGTGCCGGAGGGCTACCTTGATCTCCTGATGGCTTCGCCGACCTGCACCTATCACTCGGTGGCCAGAGGCGGAAAGCCTACCAGTGACCAGCAGCGCAGCGATCCATGGCACATCATCACCTGGTTGACCGAGCTTCGCGTCAAACGGCTGATCATCGAGAACGTCTGGGAGTTCATCGGCTGGGGTCCGGTCAATCCGAAGACGGGCAAGCCCATCGCTTCCAGGAAGGGCGAATACTTCCACGCATGGATTGAGACGATTAAGCGCCTCGGCTTCGATCCTGAATGGCGGAAGCTCAATGCTGCCGACTACGGCGATGCGACCACGCGCCAGCGCTTTATCCTCATGGCGCGATCCGACGGCCGGCGGGTGCATTGGCCCATGCCGACGCATAAGAAGCGCGACGATACCAATGTTGATCTATTCGCGACTTCCCAGCCATGGCGGCCGGCGCGAGAAATCATTGACTGGAAGATCAAGGGCCGATCGATCTTCAACCGCAAAAAGGCATTGGCGCCGAAAACACTGGCCCGCATCTATGCAGGCGCCCAGAAGTTCGGATGGCCAGAACCATATCTCGTCATCCTGCGAAACCACATGTCGGCCCAGGGCATGGATCAGCCACTCCCAACGATTGCGGCGGGCGGAATGCACATAGGCATTGCGGAACCTGTGCCTGCTAGCATGCCCGCGCGCAATTTAGCGCATGCGGCCAAGCTGATCGCTGACGACATCAATGCAAGATTCGCTGCTGAACCTGTCATCGTCAATATGAAGAAAGCGACGTCCACGGGTAGCCCGTCCGTACCGTTGGCGACCCAGACTTCGGCTGCAAGTCATATCGCTATCGCCGAACCAATCATCATGAATGGACGGAAGGGCAACAAGGCCGAAGGCGTTCTTGAAGGGCTGATTCCGACACTCGACACGAAAGGCGGCGTCTGGCTTGCCGAACCGACGGTGATTGAACCCTTCGTGCTTTCACAGGCATCCGGCGGATCGCCGCGAGGTGTGAGCGAGCCAATCCCCACACAGACCACAGGCGGCAATGGCGCTGCCCATGCATTGATCTCTCCCTACTACGGCTCGGGATCTGGGGAGACCTGCAATTCGGTTGATGAAGCTCTGCCGACGATAACGACCTTGGCCCGCTTTGGAATGGTAGTGCCTGTCACAAACTCCAACGGCGGTGCCCTGGCCCGCGACATCGATGTCGATCCCATAGCCACGATGACGACCGCCAAAGGTGGCGAGTTCGCCATGGTCGAGACGGCACCCGAATACGACATTCTCTTCCGCATGCTTGAGCCGCATGAATTGGCGGCTGCCATGGGTTTCAATACCGACGACGAAACCTATGAGTTTGCAGGAACCAAGACGCAGAAGATCAAGCAGATCGGCAATGCGGTATCGGTCAGAAAGATGAAAGCTTGTGTCGGCGCCCTGATGGCTGACGCAGCTCCGAAGTCGAAGGTCTTAGCGCCGCTTGATTATTTGGAGGCTGCCGAGTGACAGACGCCGAACACCTCCGCGAAGAGATATCCGAACTCGACGCCCAAATATTCCGCCTTAAGGGCTCCATGAACAAGGCTGACAACGCCGTTAAGCTGAAGAAGCTTGAGGTTATCACCCGTCTTCGTGACCGGTGCAATCGGTCTCTGGCCACGCTGACAAGGCGGGGAGAGGCTGCGTGATCAGCTCAATCGTTCATCTTCGCCGGAATTTCCTCACCCGGTACTGGTGTGATGTCGGGGGCTTCTTCCGGGACATCATCCGGTCCCGGCTCCTCGATAGGGCGCTCGGGATCGGGCAGTTCCTCTGGTGGAACTTCCACGGGCTTTTTGGGATCGTTGGGGTTTATGGCCATGTCGGTCTCCTTTCTGCCCGACGAACCGATTCCGCGCTGTTTTTGTTCCGCGTGCGAGGAGGCGAAGCATGAGGCTGTTTCAAGACACATGGCCATTCGGCGACCTGCAGCCGCATAGCTTCGATTTCATCATGGCAGATCCACCGTGGCGTTTCGCCGTGCGCTCGGAAAAGGGTGAGGGGAAGTCTGCCCAAGCCCACTACAAAACCATGCCGCTCGACGAGATCAACGCCATGCCGGTGTTGGACCTCGCCGCGCCGAACTGCACGCTCTGGCTTTGGTGCACGGCGCCAATGCTTCCGCAGCAACTGACCACAGTCGCCGCATGGGGGTTCACTTACTGCACCGAAGGCGTCTGGGTGAAGATGACCAAGCACGGGAAGGTTTCGTTCGGGACCGGCTACGGACTGCGGGGCTCCCATGAGCCCTTTATCATCGCCAAGCGCGGCGAACCGATCCTG
This sequence comes from Pararhizobium sp. P1_E7, assembly GCF_056405855.1. Taxonomy (NCBI): domain Bacteria; kingdom Pseudomonadati; phylum Pseudomonadota; class Alphaproteobacteria; order Hyphomicrobiales; family Rhizobiaceae; genus Pararhizobium; species Pararhizobium sp. P1_E7. The sequence continues at coordinate 210,622 of NZ_JBFUBH010000007.1, forward strand.
ACACGATCCACTAGGTCGGTCATTCACGGCAAAGTTCGCGAGCATTCAGAAAAGCCTGAGGAAGCCTACCACGAGGCCGAACGACTGATGCCTCGCGCCAATCGTCTTGACCTGTTTAGCCGTACCGACCGGAAGGGCTGGACGGCCTGGGGCGATGAAGCCGGCAAGTTTGGAGCTGCGGCATGACCTCAAACAGCCTTGAGCGCCTGCCCCATAGCAGCGGCGATGAACGCCAGCCTAGCTTCGTTCGCAGACATCTTGCGTTCCAGCGCCAGCTGGCAGCAGCGTTTCGCGATCAAATGAACGTCATCGTTCCTAGTAGCCGGATCTCGGTCGAGCAACTCGAAAGCGTCAAGCGGTCTCGAAATCCTAAATACGCGGCCATCCGGCAATTCTACGGTAACAACTTGCCATTCAATATCTGTGGGTTTGGGGATTTCGTTCGGATGCATTGGTTTCCTCCCAATCAATCCCTCTCATCCCCGCAACGCTCTGGCAGGTCATTTGTTCCTGCGTGTCAACTAATGTTTTGGAGGGCGGCATGAACGTCCACCTGACCAAAGAGCAGGGCGCCGCACTCCTTGCCACGAAAAAGAAGCGCACAAACAAGTACAACGCCAAGCGCTTTCTGCTCGATGGCATTTGCTTCGATAGCAAGGCAGAGGCGAACTATTACGCCGCTCTCAAGCTTCGCGAGCGGGCAGGCGAGGTCGCCGACATCCAACTGCAGCGCTGGTACGACCTGATCGTCAACGGCGTGCTCGTTGCCCGGTACCGGGCTGATTTTGTGTTCTTCGACCGGGTCTGCTGCGGCCGGCGCATCATCGATACCAAAGGTATTGTCACGCGTGATTTCCGCATGAAGCAGAAGCTCATGAAGGCCTGCCATGGGCTGGAAATCGAGGTGGTAAAATGAACGACTGGTTTCGATCATGGCACGGCGCCCCAACAGACCCTAAGTGGCTTGGCATCGCTCGACGTGCTGGCGTCGCTCCCGGCATCGCTGTGGCGGTTGCTTGGGCGCTGATGGATCGAGCGTCCCAATCCGACGACCGCGGCTCTATCGCCGGCTATGATGCCGAAGGACTGGCATACTTCTACGGATGCGAACCGGATCAGGTTGCCGCGATTGTTCTGGCAATGACCGACAAGGGGATGATCACTGACGGCCGTTTTTCGAGCTGGGAGAAGCGCCAGCCCAAGCGCGAGGACGGCGCGGCCGAACGCGCGCGCGAGTGGCGCGAACGCAAACGAACGCAAGCGAACGCACAAGAACACGTCCGAACGCCAGATACAGATGCAGAGGCAGATAGTTCTTCACTTCGTTCAGAACCAATTCAAAAAAAACGCGAGGCTGAAATCAATCTGGACGAAAAGGCTTTTCAGAGCTGGTTCTCCTCCTGGCCGACGTTCACCACCGACGACGAGGACAAGGCCCGTTCGGCATGGCAGGCGCTTTCGCCGGCTGATCGCAAGACTGTCACGGCCAACACTCCCGGCTACATCACCACCGTCAAGCCAAACCCGGAGCATGTGTACTGGGTGGCGCATCTGCCTTTGAAGCACTCCGATGAGAACCGCGTTTACGCCCATGCTGATCTGGACGGCAACATTCCTTTCGAGGAGCAGCGCGAAGCCGTTCTGCTCTGGTCTCGAAAGCCAGAGTTTTACTCAGGCACCTATTGGGGGAAGCACTTTGTGCACGGGCACACGCCTTCCCACCTTAACCCGATCACAGTTGGCAACCGGACCAATCTCGACAGCGGAGCTGTCTTTGGCGGCAAGCTATCCTGTGCAGTGTTTCACGACGAGACGGCTGGCGGGCCACTCGAATTTATTCAGGCATGAATTGAGCGCGGCGGCGGCTCAACATACAACGAGGATAGCACAATGGTGGCACAGATTTGGTATGCGGTGAAGGCTCGGCCAGGAACGCAGCGACCAGCGGCAGCGCGGGTAGGGGCGCCGGCGGATCGTAAGGGCGAGACTATCATTGAGCGCAATCTCAGGGATCAGGGGTTTGACGTGTTCATGCCCACGACGGTGCCCGAGGTTCGTCACCACCGGACAGACGAGTTCATCATCAAGCGATTTCCCCTGATGGTCGGATACGCCTTCGTTCGGCAGCCTCGCGACTTCTACACCCTGTCCGACTGCGACGGCGTGTCGGCAATCCTTGGTGTGGCGGGCTGCCCGCTGCGGATCCCGGCAACAGATATTGAGAACATCCGTGCGGCTGAGACTGCCGAAAGGGAGGCTATGGAGCGACGACGTGCCCGGCGAATTGAGAAGGAAAACCAGGCGGGCCGGAAACTTACGAGAAAAGAAGCCCGGGACGTCTTTCCGAAGAACCATCGTGTGGTCGTCAATGGCGGTTTCCTCAAGGGGATGGCCGGATATGTTGTGGATGCGACCGGCCGCAACACCATAAAAGCGATGATCGAGACGTTAAATGGGCTGGTGCCTGTAGAGCTTGATATTGCGGAATTTTCCGAAGCAGTGTAATACTTCCAGCCATAAGGTGATTTTATGGCTGTTCTGTTGCGGTATCGCCGGGCCAAGGAGGGTTTCACCACCTCCGCTCAAAAAGAAYGCTGCCGATTTTTCAGTTCGTCGACGTAGAGCCGATGACCGCCGTCGATGCGGTAGGCTGGTCGCCTTCAATTTGCCTTCACTGAGCTGGTGTCGTAGTCGACGGCTGCGTTGTTGTCTGTTCAGTTGTTGAYGGAGTCGTAGTTGACGGCTCGGCAGTCGAAGGCTGCGAAGTCATCGGATCGGTCGTCGTCGGCGCCGGTGTAGTTGTTTCTGTCGCAGTGTCACTGGTCCCTGGCATCAGGAAAACAAACGCAAGGACAATAGCCACGATGGCAACTGCAACGCCAATAAGGGTATTCCGGTTCATGCTGGCTCCTCCTAAGTAACTTCCACTTAGTGAAATGGAGCGCGGCGTGGAATTTTCAATCCACATGTCGGAGCCGACCGGTAGCTCTCCAGGCTCATATGTCGTCAGTAGCCGGAACTGCCGCCACCGCTATTGCCGCCCCTGCTATTGCCGCCCCCATAGTCATTACTGCCGTAAGCGGCACGATTATCGTAACTTGGGCCACTCTGGCATGCCGAGATCGTCAAGGTCGAGAGCTCTATTGCTACCGCTGTCACCAGATATTTGAGTTTCATGGTTTTCTCCATAGATGGAGAGGGCATGGCCAATGCGGTGTGGCCATTCAAAGATTGTCCTCGTGTCAATTAAAGGCAAGCAGCGAGGGCGCGAAGCCGAAAATCGACCCTGCCCACGCTCAGCGCCGGGTAATCGATCACCGGGAAGTCCGGGTGCGGTGAAATTAGGCCGATCGTGTAAGAAAGAAGCCGCCCGATCAAGGCGGCTTTTCATATCCGCTCAACGATAGCCGGAAGCCCGATGCCACTTGCCGATACTGGCTGGTAGAAAGCATTATAGATAAGAAGCATCGACGTGAGGCAAAACGCCGTCACCATCCATAACAGCACGTAGCGCGCGGTCACTCTCCTGCACCGGTGCTCCTGATCGAGCCGAGCTGGAGAACCCTAGGCTGTCTAATCACGGAGCACTTCCTTCTGCCAGGTCAACTCATCTATCCGGTCCTGCCGGGTGAGTTTCATTTCGCAATTGCATCTGCGGTTGCTGAAGATGCCGTATGCGATCGCAGAACCGATGATGGTGATGCCAATGAGCAGTGCAAACATCCAAGTAGCGTAGTCCATGTCACACCTCCTCTCACGTACAACTGTTCATGGCAGCAAAGGTTCCATGCTACGCCGGATCGACAACACTCTCCTTTGGATCGATCAAGCCGTGGCGCTCAGTGACTGGCAGTTGTTGCCTGAGTAGGCCGGGGGATGCCCAGCCGCTGCTCCTGAGCCGAGAGCCTGATATCTATGGCGCCCCTGTTACGACAGGGCTCGGCAACCTTCTTCGCCTGCCTTGGCCGAAGCCTTGCGTTCCACGCGGGGTATTCATGTAGGCCTTGGTGAGCGCGCGCATAAAGCCACGCATATTTTGAGCCCCGTCCTGTAAGTCTGCAGGGCGGGGCTCCGTCATTTAGAGCAGTGACTGAACTTGTCCGGCGAGCCACTGGATCGTTTCCAGCGGCATCCAGATAACGATTGGCATGCTGCGAATTGTGAACTTCAGAATCATTGGGACCTCCTTTCTCCATATAGGGGAACGAAACATCCGAATGGTTGTCGGCACCACTTCACCAGCCCGAAAGGAAACAGCATGCGCTTTCTTCGAAGTTTCGCCTGCCTCGCTATCGCCATGTGTGCCAGCGTTATCATGACCATGCCCAGTATCGCCGCCGTGCCGATTGATCCAGGCACCAGTGTCATGGCCCAGAGCCACGAAGCATATCCGGCCCCGACCATCGCGACTTTCGATCACGCCGCGCTCACCTGCGAAGCGCCGGCCGGCACCTTTCGCGTCTTTACCCGAAGTATCCAGCGCGCCAACAGCCTGCACCTTGCATCCGCCGACGGCAGCCGTTCTTCCTTCCTCGAGCTCCGAAGACGCTGCTAACCCCGCAGTCCTGAAATGGAGAGCCGGGCTTAACCGCCCGGTTCCCGATGTTCATTTTTGCTTCCTCCATCGAGGACGGAAAAATCAACATCCATGCGGAGCGGGCACCTCCGGCTTCGGTCCCGGCACGAGGAACAAGGCCTACAGTACGCGGCCGTAGAAGCCATCGCCGCCGCTCCGGCCCCATTGGGCTTCCTTTACGGCGTGAAGTGGGTCAGCCGGACTAAAGCATAGAGCTGTCGATCGTCGGTATTTCCCCTTCCTTTGCGTTCGTCTTCGCTTGGGCAAGGGCGGACTCTCTGGTGTCTGGGTCTTTGTGGAGGATCATCGCCAAAGCGGTTCCCGTGATCCGAAATCGGCCGCAGACGGGACAGATGAATTCGACAACGTCTTGTATCCCCGATAGCTCCTCTTGGGCTGGCTCAAAGGATATAGGGCACCTGTCGTTGGTCCAGTTCATTCATTCCTCCAAAGGTCAGCCCATGCCAGTCGTGAAAAACGCCCGGCACGAGAAGTTCGCTCAGGCGGCAGCCAAAGGCAATAGACTTACATGACCAGCAAAGACGATAAGCCCCGCGCTGACTGGGAAGCCATAGAGCGAGAGTATCGCGCCGGCCAGCTGTCGCTTCGCGCAATCGCTTCTGCCCATGGGATAACCGAAGGCGCCATCCGCAAGAAGGCAAAGGCCGAAAGCTGGCAGCGCGCCCTTGCCGATAAGGTGCGCCAGGCAGTCCGCGAGAAGCTGGTACGCACTGACGGCGAAACAGGTACGCAACACGGTACGCAGCCCCAACGCGCGTCAGATAGCGAGATTATCGAAGGCGCGGCACTTCGCGGCCTGACGGTCATCACCACCCATAGGAAAGACCTTCAGCAGCTTCACGGCTTGAAGCGGATACTGGCTGAACGCCTTTCCACATTCCTTCAGGGTGTCACGCCTGACGGCCCATGCCTTGGCGACAAGGAAAGCCCGGGCGACCTACTCGAAAAGCTGTCGCGCATCACGGCTCGTTTGATCCCGCTCGAAAGGCAGGCGCACAATCTCGATGCCGACCCAGATGAACCAATCGGCGGCCGGTCGCTTGCAGACTTCTACGGCGGCGAAGGCTAAGCCCACCCTCAACCCGGCGCTCAAATCCTTCTGGCTGACGCCGGCACGAAACCGGGTGTTGTACGGCGGGCGTTCAAGCTCGAAGTCCTGGGACGCGGCGGGCTTCGCCATCTTCCTGGCGACACAGTGCAAGATCCGCGTGCTGTGTGCCCGTCAGTTTCAGAACAAGATCGCGGAATCGGTCTACACGCTTCTCAAGATCCAGATCGAACGGTTTGGGCTCCAAGCCGATTTCATCATTACCGAGAACTCCATCAAGCACCGCAAGACGGGCGCGGAGTTCATGTTCTACGGCTTGTGGCGTCACATCGACGAGATCAAGTCGCTGGAAAGCATCGATATCTGCTGGATCGAGGAGGCCCACAACCTCAGTCAGGAACAGTGGGATATCCTCGAGCCGACGCTCCGCAAGGACGGCTCGCAGTTCTGGATCATCTTCAACCCGCGACTGGTAACGGACTTCGTCTATCGCCGGTTCGTGACCCGCACGCCGCCGGACACGATTAAGCGGCAGATCAACTACGACGAAAACCCGTTTCTGTCGGAAACCATCCTCAAGGTTATCGCTGCCAAGCGAGCTGAAGACGAGGATGAGTTCCGGCACATCTATCTTGGCCAGCCGCTTGAGGACGATGACGCGGTCATCATCAAGCGGTCGTGGATCCTCGCTGCGGTCGATGCGCACAAGAAGCTCAAGATCGAACCGACAGGGCAGAGGCGTATCGGCTTCGACGTTGCCGACAGCGGCGCCGACAAGTGCGCGACTGTCGAGGCATACGGCTTCGTCGCAACGCATGTCGACGAGTGGAAGGCGAGAGAAGACGAGCTTCTGAAGTCCGCCGGCAGGGTCCACGCTCAGGCGCGAGAACGTGGCGCTTCGATCGACTACGATAGTATTGGCATTGGTGCCTTCTCTGGCGCGCATTTCCAAGCTCTCAACGAGGAGTTCAAGGTTGATATCCGATATCATCGCTTCAACGCCGGGGATGTTCGGTGGCGCAGCGGTCTACATCGGGACTGGTGACAAAGACAGTTCCGCTCCGCTTGAGGTCGAACGGGTGGGAAAGGGCGGTCTGAAGTATCTCACGGTGATGACGCGCCGGCAGCTCAAGGCTGGTGACATCGAGCGCAACCCGGCATCGGAATGGTATGGCCGCCCGAAGGACTACACCCTCGACAGTGTGACCGGCGAGCACATCGTCATTCACCCCTCGCGCCTGGTCCTTCTGTCCGGAGCGATGGCGCCAGACGAAGACATGAACACCGCTCTCAATCAAGGCTGGGGCGAAAGCGTTCTGACGGCCACACTCGACGCGATCAAGAATGCCGACAGCACCGCGGGCAATATTGCCTCGCTGGTGTTCGAGGCGAAGATCGACATTATCCGCATCCCTGATTTCATGGCTTCGTTGAACAACGAGGTCTATCGCTCTAAAATCATTGAGCGTTACAGCCTTGCGAACATGTCTAAGGGCATCAACGGAACGCTGCTTCTCGACAAGGAAGAGGAATACGAAAGCAAAAGCGCGTCGCTCGCCGGACTGACCGACATCCTCATGGCGTTCATGCAAATCGTCTCGGGTGCCGCTGACATCCCGGTTACGCGCCTACTTGGCCAGTCGCCTGCCGGCATGAACGCCACCGGCGCCAGCGACATGAAGAACTACCACGATCGCATCCAGTCAATTCAGGAGCTTGAGATACAGCCGGCAATGGTTCGGCTCGACGAATGCCTTGAGCGATCGGCCGACGTGAAGGATCCCGACGTCTACTATCAGTGGGCGCCGCTCGAACAGATGAGCGAGAAGGAACGAGCCGACATCTTCAAGACCAATGCCGACGCGGCTCGCACAATCGTGGGCACAGCCACGGGGCAGGAGATCATCACGCGTGAGGCTATATCGAAGGGCCTGACAAACCGTCTGGTTGAGGACGGTGTTCTACCAGGCCTTGACGCTGCGGTAGAGGAATACGGCCCGATTGAAGAGCAAGAGCCCTCGGAAGAAGAACTCGTCGCAGCTGCGGCCGCGAACGCGGTCACAAAGGCTGCAGCGCAAACAGCAGTTCGTGGCACTGAATGATGCCGATTCGCTGATAATTTAGCTTACCAGCATAAACACCCCAGCCCAGAATAAGGCTGATAATTCACCTGCAACCAAAAAGCCGAAGACGGTATCGCTCATGAGCCTCTCCTTGGGCAACCTCCATTGCCGTGAGGTGAATGTAAGGCAATGCTGAAATATTAGCTAGCCGAAATTCAACCCGGAACTAAACCGGCCACCCAAAAGGCAGGGAGATAATCCATGCAATTTACCGATGCTGTAACCGTCGCGGGAACGCGCCGGACTGCCGACGGCTACCTAATTGCAGAGGCAAAGGCGGTTCGCACGGGTATCCAGATCTATCTGGGTGACGAGGTAGGCAAGCCCGATCTGCGCACGGTGCGCGTCTATCGCCCGGCAGAAGAAGTCTTTTCCGACAAGAGCTTGCAGTCGTTCACTCATGCGCCGGTGACGGTCAATCACCCGGACGAGGCGGTCAACGCTGGCAACTGGAAAGACCTTGCCGTTGGTGAGGTCAGCACGGCGGCCAAGAAGGACGGCGACTGGGTATGGCTGCCTCTGATCCTAAAAGACAAGGATGCCATTGCATCGGTCGAGAGCGGCAAGCGCGAGCTGTCTGCCGGCTATGAATGCCAGCTCGACTGGACGCCTGGCACTACGGCAGACGGCCACCAGTTCGATGCCGTCCAGCGCAACATCAAGATCAACCA